>JANMWH010000453.1:0-3257 GCA_031393945.1 Polaromonas sp.
CGCCAAGGCGCCAACCTGCAAGTGGCCTACTTTGACCAGATGCGCGACAGCCTGGATTTGGACGCAACTCTGGAAGACTTCATCAGCCCCGGCAGCGAGTGGGTCGAAATCAATGGCCAGAAAAAGCACGTGAAGAGCTACTTGACTGACTTTTTGTTCTCGCCCCAGCGTGCGGGGTCCCCGGTGCGCACACTGTCGGGTGGCGAGCGGAACCGCTTGCTGCTGGCACGCCTGTTCGCGCGGCCTGCCAACGTGCTGGTGCTCGATGAGCCCACCAATGACCTGGACATCGACACGCTGGAGCTGCTAGAAGACCTGCTGCAAAACTACGCAGGCACGGTGTTTTTGGTCAGCCATGACCGCCGCTTTTTAGACAACGTGGTCACCAGCACTATTGCCTACGAAGGCACGCCCGATAACCCGGGCTTTTGGCGCGAATACGAAGGTGGCGTTACCGACTGGATCACGCAATCCAAAAGGGCGGCGCAAATCAATGCGGGCAACAAAAACACCAGCACAGCCGCCTCCAAGGCCAAAATTACTGGTAAAAATGACCTCACGCCCAATGAAAACGGGCGCGAACAGCTATTAAAAAAGAAGCTGAGCTACAGAGAACAAAAAGAGCTTGAGGGCCTGCCCGCCGTAATCGCCACGCTCGAGTCGCAGCAAAAGGCCATCGCGCAAGAGCTGTTTGACGGCAGCTTGTACAGCAGCAACCCGAAACGCGCGGCTGAGCTAACGGCCAAAAACGCCAAGATGGATGACGAGTTGCTGGACGCCATGACGCGTTGGGAAACCTTGTCGGCCTAGGGGATTGGCGCTCTGGTAGACCCTAAGGCCTTACCAACGAAGCCGCCGGTATCGGCTCACGGGCGCTTGTCTGACGCAGCTTGTGGCTGGCGACTGTCATGCGCCAGCGGCGCGGCAAGCGGGCGCCGTGCAACACTGACGCTACGCTTTACGCCATGCGTTACCCAACTCGACCCACCTACCCTGCTTACCGGCTGCGCAGCGCTGCCTTTTTGGCTTATTGCCTGCTAGTGGCCGGCTGGCTAACCGGATGCACCACCTTGCCATCTGACATTCAACGCCCCACCTCTTCTGCCTTGACTTCTGCTGAATCCGTAGCCACGCGCCTGGGCAGCGAAGTGGCGCGCCGGGCCAGCGCAGCCAGCACTAAAAACGATTCCGCTTTTGCTTTGGTGGGCAGCGCTGATCTGGCCTTTACCAGCCGTATGACGCTGATCAAAGCTGCCGATAAAACACTCGACTTGCAGTACTACGCGATACATGCTGACGAAACCACCGAAAGGCTGTTTGATGCCCTGAAAGAAGCCGCAGCTAGAGGCGTGCGCGTACGGTTACTGCTGGACGACTTCAACACAGCAGGCAAAAACGCGCAGGTGCTCAAACTGGGTTTTGAGAAAAATATTGAGCTGCGGCTGTTTAACCCGCTGCCCAGCAACCGCGCCTCAGCCCTGTGGCGCATCATCAGCTCCTTAAGCGACGCGGCGCGCCTACAACGGCGCATGCACAACAAAATATTTGTGGCCGACAACGCGATTGCGATTACTGGCGGCCGCAACCTGGGTGATACCTACTTTGGGCAAAGTGAAGGCGTGAATTTTGTCGACATGGATGTGCTGACCGCTGGGCGTATTACGCGCGACTTGTCGGGCAGCTTTGACAAATACTGGAACAACCCGCTGGCCTACCCGGTGCGGTCGCTGCTCACTGAAGAAGAAATTGACGCGATTAAACTAAAAATCACGCCTGCCAACCAGGGTTTGATCAGCTCCGCAGTTGCTGCCGTGACTAATAGGGCTCCGGCTGCCACCTCAGCGCTACCTGACAGCATTGACCTGACCCTGCTCACCTGGACCTGGGCGGCATCGGCGATGCTGGCAGATGAGCCTTCAAAAATCGCCGCTGACGCAGACGCAGTAGAAGAAGCGCAAGACACGGCCGTAGATGGCCTGCTCAGCCTGATGGCGCGGGCGCAGACCGACCTACTCATTGTGTCACCGTACTTTGTGCCCGGCGCGCAGATGATGCAGCAGTTTGCAGACATCAGAAACCGCGGCGTGCGCGTGCGGGTGCTGACCAACTCGCTGGCGTCGAACGATGCTGTGGCCGCCCATGCGGGCTACGCGCGCTACCGCAAAGCGCTGCTGGGCATGGGCGTAGAGCTGTATGAAATGCGCTCAGAGCAGCGCGGCACCATTGCCAGCTTTGGCGCCGGGTCGGGCAGCGTAGGCCGCTCTGGCGGGGAGTCGCGCGCCAGCCTGCACGCAAAAGCAGTGGTGGTCGATAACCGCCTGCTGGTGGTGGGTTCCATGAACCTGGATTTACGGTCAAAACTGCTAAACAGTGAGATTGCCGTAGTGTTACGCAACGCCAAACTGGCCAAAGAAGCCACGGCAATGATTGAGCCCGGCTTGACCAAAGGCGCGTACAAGGTTGAAACCCAAGGCAGTGGGCTGGTCTGGCGCGCCCCGCAGGGTTCAGGCCTGCCAGATGCCACCAGCGAGCCAGACGCCAGCTTGGGCCTGAAGATCATGGTGCGCATCATTGGGCCGTTTGCGCCTGATGAAATGCTTTAGGACTTGTAAGCCAGCATTTTGCCGTTTTTGGGCGTTATTTAGTATCGTATTAGGGCTGTAGCCCAATGAATACAGGCGCAAATTGCTCCTGAATACATAGCAAGTAATATGCGCATAGCGCAATACTACTGCGCCTGAAACCCACTCGCCTTGATGATGCGCGCCCATGTTTGCGCATAGGCCTGCTCGGTTTTGCCCAGCTGAGCGGGCGGCATGTGGCCTACGGTCAAGCCCATCGCGGTCAGCTTTTCTTTCACATCGGGCATAGCGACAACTTTGGCCAGCTCGCTTGAAAAACGGTCAATAACCGCCTTGGGCGTACCCGCTGGCGCAAAAATGCCGTAATACGGCACGTCTTCAAAACCGGCCAGGCCCAGCTCGGCAAAGGTGGGCACATCGGGCAGCGCAGCCTGCCGGGTGTTGCCGAGCACGGCCACCACGCGGATTTTGCCGGCCTTGTGGTTTTCAATAAAGTCAGGCACAGACGCCACGCCCGCGCCAATCTGATTGCCAAGCATGTCGGCCATCATGGGCGCGCTGCCGCGGTAGGGGGCAGATTGCAAGTCCAGCTTGTACTTTTCACCCAGCACTTTGACCAAAAATTCAGGCACAGATGCCGGGGCGGGAATGCCGACGTTGCCTTTGTTGCCCTGC
>JANMWH010000082.1:0-1737 GCA_031393945.1 Polaromonas sp.
GCAGGCGCAAACAGCTGTGCCCACGGCAGGCGGCCGTACTGCTTGTGGGCGGCCTCCAGCATTTTTACGGTGCCCGGCACGCCGACTGATTTGCCGCCGACCACGCCGTCATAAAACGGAATCGGCTTGCCGTCAGCCGCCAGAAATAATTTTTCATCGACACCAGCAGGCGCGGTTTCGCGGCCATCAAACGCCTCGACCTTTGCGCCCGCGGCGTGCAGCATAAAAGCGCCGCCGCCGATGCCGCTGGACTGCGGCTCAACCAGCGTAAGCACCATTTGCACGGCCACTGCTGCGTCAATGGCCGAGCCGCCTGCTCGCAGCACCTGCAAACCAGCATCGGTGGCCAGTGGGTTGGCTGCAGCTACCGCAAAGCTTTTGGTGGCCCAACCCGGCTTGGGTGTGTAGCCAGAGCCGCCTTCAGGCTGCGCCGGTGGGTTGTACACAAACGGGGCGGTGGGTGTGGCGCACGCGGCCAGCAAACCAGTCAAGCCAAGGGCAATGAGGCTGCGTTTCATGGGAAAGCTCCTAAATATTTGTAAACCAGCGCACATGTTACGCGCAAACAAAAACAGCCCAAAATAGGGCTGTTTTGAGGTAATTTTAGGCCCCTTGGCCAATAAATACGGGCGCGAGCAGCTATTAATTAAATAGCGTTTGGACAACGCTTGTTAATTCGGCCTTTACTTCGGTGCCAGGCGAATCGCACCGTCCAGGCGAATCACTTCACCGTTGAGCATGTCGTTTTCAAAAATATGCTGCGCCAGTTTGGCGTAGTCTTGCGGCGTGCCCAAGCGCGAAGGGAAGGGCACAGACGCGGCCAATGAATCTTGCACTTCTTTCGGCATGCCAAACATCATGGGCGTGCCAAAAATACCCGGCGCAATCGTCATGTTGCAAATGCCGTTGCGCGCCAAGTCGCGGGCGATTGGCAACGTCATGCCCACAATGCCGCCTTTAGATGCGCTGTAGGCCGCCTGGCCCATTTGCCCGTCGTACGCGGCAACTGATGCCGTTGAAATCAGCACCCCGCGCTCGCCGGTGGCTTCTGGCTCGTTCTTGCTCATGGCCTCGGCACTGAGCCGAATCATGTTGAAGCTGCCAATCAAATTCACGGTGACGGTTTTGCTGAACACCGCCAGGCTGTGGGCGCCGTTTTTGCCCACCGTTTTTTCAGCCGGGGCAATGCCTGCGCAGTTGACCAGGCCCATCAGCTTGCCCATGGACACTGCTTTGGCCACAACTGCCTGGCCATCGGCTTCTTGTGTCACGTCGCATTTGACGAACGCGCCTTGAATTTCCTTGGCAATGGCTTCGCCTTTTTCAGCCTGCATGTCAGCAATCACCACATGCCCACCAAGCGCGGCCAGCATGCGCGCCGTGCCTTCACCCAAGCCCGATGCGCCGCCGGTAACGATAAAAACTTTGCCTTTGATGTCCATGATGTGTTTCCAGTAATTTGAAGTTGACGTTAACGTAAAGCAGCTTCAAATTATGGCCCAATCGGCGTTTAGAAATTCAGTTTTTCAGGATGAAGTGCAAGGCGCACGGCGCACAGCACCTAGGCGCGCACTTGTGTGCATGAGGATGTAGCAACGCCGAATGCCACGCGTTCGCTCACGCTCAGTGCCGCAATTCGCCTGAAAAATGAATTTATAAATGCTGCTTATTTGTAGCCAACCCGGTCAAGCATCTGCTGAATCTTCATCTGGCTGGCGCCAATGGACGCCACTGGCA
>JANMWH010000462.1:0-3047 GCA_031393945.1 Polaromonas sp.
GCCGTTTCTGCACGTGTCCGGCATGTTCCCGCCCGAGCGCGGCTGCCTGGCCGTCATGTGGCCGCTGGCCACGCACCCGAGCAACAAGAACGAGTTGCTGGCTTGGGACTTGGCGCACGACCCGAGCGAGCTGCCGCTGCTTGACGTAGCTACGTTGCGGGAGCGGTTGTTTACCAAGCAGTCTGATTTGCCTGAAGGCGTGCAGCGCCTGCCCATCAAATCAGTACATTTGAACAAGTCGCCGATGGTGGTTAAAAAGCTGAAAACTCTGACCGACGAGATGGCTGCCAAGTGGAACATTGACATTGATGCAGCACTTGCCAATGCCGAAAAAGCCCGAGCATTACCCGACATGAGCGCCATTTGGCCCGACCTGTTCAACCGGCCACCTGTCCCGACACCAGATGTAGACGAAGACCTGTACGTCGGCTTCATAGGCAACGCCGACCGCCGCCGTTTGAACCAGCTGCGAGAGTTGTCGCCCGCAGAGTTGGCAGTCAGCCGAGTCGGGTTTGACGACGACCGATTGGCCGAGCTGGTTTTCAGATACCGCGCGCGTAATTTTCCGCAGACGCTGAACGAGGGCGATCAGGAGCGCTGGGAAGCGCATCGAGCTGCGCGCCTGCTTGAAGGCGAAGGCGGAGCGCGCAATGTCGATGCGCTGTTTGCGCAGATAGACGAGCTGCAGGAAACCGCTGACGAGCGCGGGGAGGCGATTTTGGGGTCGCTTTATGACTATGCGGAGTTGATTGCGCCTGAGGCTAATTGATATATAAATTGGGCTGTAGCGCAATAATTACGGGCGCGAGCAGCTCCTGAATTAATAGTAATTGAGCTGTTGTTTGAGGTCGCGACTTAATCCATGCAGATTGCACCTGGTAAGCATTAGCCTCCTGGATTTCGACTGAAGTGGGTTAAGCGCAGACTCTGGTTTTTGTAGATACAATAACCCCTATGCGTATTACCTTCGATCCTGCAAAGCGAGAGATTGCTTTGGCGGAAAGAGGCTTGGATTTCCTGGATGCAGCCATCGTTTTTCAAGGCGTTACTCTGGAAGTCGAAGACATTCGCAAAGCCTATGGCGAGCAGCGAATCATTTGTTTCGGCTTTTTGGCAGAGCGAATGGTCGTTGTTGGCTACACACCGCGTGGTACGGATCGCCACATATTCAGTATGAGGAAAGCAAATGAACGCGAAAAACTCCGCATTGCCCCGCTCCTTGACGTCTGACCTCGCGCGGATTGACACACACGTCGTTAAGGCAGCCGAATACGACGAACTTCCTGAACTGGATGAGGCCATGCTGGCGCGTGCCACCGTCAACCGGGGCGGGCGACCTATATCAACCAATCCGCGCAAACTGCTGTCGATTCGCTTGCCTGCCGATGTGATTGACCGCTGGAAGCAAACCGGGCCGGGCTGGCAGACGCGTATGGCTGAGCGATTGAGTTCTGTTTGATTTTTTGAGATGCATTAGCTGAACTGGCTCAAAGAATTCATTCAGCGTTGAGTGATCTTTATTAGCGTCAGGGGTAGCGGAACATGCTTTTAAGGAAATAACGATGGCGAAAGAAAATGAACAGTACCGCCAGTTGATAGTTGAAAGCTATATGATTGTCGTTGCGTCTGGGCTGCACGGCGAAGTACACATAAGACCAGTCGACGGTCAAGGGCTATCGAGAAAGTTGCAGGTCGAATGTTCCAAGAAGCTGTCCCGTAATTTTCCCGTGGGTACACAGTTTCAGATTCGAGCAAAGCTAACAGACCGGGAGGGGGGTGGGGAGTATCTTTACAGTTATCCCGGCTGGCCCGTTACCGTACTCCCGCTCAAGTGTTGAACTTAAAAATGGATAGAGCAAGTTTTGTAAGACCACGGCTTGTGTTTCGCCATTGCCGCTTCGAACAACTCGCTGCTCTCAAATCGTTCTAGCCAAGTCCGCAACATCGGCCAAGGCTGCGCTGCAAACCAAGCCGTATCCGTATGCGCAAACTGGCGCACGAAGGGCAGGGTGGCCATGTCTGCCAGGCTGGGTTGGTTGCCGAATAACCAGCCTTGACTTAATCGTGACTGCAGCGTTCGCAGCCAACTTGCAGCTTCAAAGCGCTGCGCTTGAGCAAACGCACGCACGTCACCGCCAGACTCCAGCGGGTAACGGTTTGGGTATTTGTAGCGGTCTAGCGCGTGTTTGAATCGCCCGTCGTTGGCTGCAATCAACGCCAGCATCTCGTCCAACGCGCTTTGGGTTAGCCAACCCTCCGGGTCGTTCTGTGCCAGCGCCCATCGCATGATGTCCAGGCTTTCGTCTATGACTTCGCGGCTTGGCAGTATGAGAACGGGCACGGTGCCTTTGGGCGACGCTGCCAGCAGTTCTGGTGGTTTGCTTTTCAAAGACACCTCACGCAGGTCGTATGGCACGCCGCTGACTTGCAAAGCCAGCCTTGCACGAATGGCATATGGGCAGCGCCTGAAACTGTACAGAATGGGCAGTGCTGCAGTCACGGTTTTTGCGACGTGGTTTGCCCAGCGCTCCGTGCTGTTTCCTGTTTTGCACCGATATGTGCCTGCTTGCGCAACTCAGCCAAATCTACCTGCTTTTGCCGCTGGCGGTAACCAGCTTTTTGCACGTCCGTAGTCGTGGCGTGGCAACCCGGGCAGCTCACGCCGCGCTCGTACAAGGGCGATGCCATTGATTCAGCAGTGATCGGGTCGCGGCACGACCTGCACAGCTCCAAATCACCTTCAAGCAAGCCGTGGCCGACTGACACGCGTTCATCAAACACAAAGCACTGCCCTTGCCAGGTGCTTTGAGCCTCGGGCACGGTTTCAAGATATTTCAAAATTCCACCTTCAAGGTGGTACACCTCGTCAATGCCTTTCGACTTTAAAAACGCGGTGGATTTTTCGCACCTGATTCCGCCTGTGCAAAACATGGCTACTTTGGGTTTGACGCCGCCGACCGCAGCCAGTTTGCCGCCGGGTTGCATTTGTGCATCAACCCACGCGGGCAGTTCCGAAAAGCTGGTGGTGGCCGGGTTGACCGCGCCTG
>JANMWH010000473.1:0-6019 GCA_031393945.1 Polaromonas sp.
GCCAAAGGCGTGTCTAACGGCGTGATTCCGCTGGGCGGCGTGATCTGCTCTGACCGCATTTACAACGCCATGATGAGCGCCAATTCAAACGCACCCGACCACGCAATTGAGTTTTTTCACGGTTACACCTACTCTGGCCACCCCGTGGCCTGTGCCGCGGCGATTGCCACACTGAATTTATTTAAAGAGGAAAACCTGTTTGAGCGTGCCGGGCAAATGGGCGTGGTGCTGGGCGATGCGCTGCACAGCACCATGAAGGGCCTGCCTAACGTGGTGGGCATTCGCAGCCTGGGGCTTGCAGGAGCGGTTGAGCTGGCCCCAGTGGCGGGCATGCCGGGCAAGCGGGCGTTTGATGTTTTCATGGAGTGCTTTCACCACGGCGTGCTGGTGCGGCCAGCCGCTGAAAACATCGTGATTTGCCCACCGTTTATTGTCGAGAAAGAGCACATCGACCGAATAATCAATGTGGTGAGCGACGCGATCAAAAAGCACGCTTAGAAGCCCTTTTGGGGTATTTTTAAGGGTATTTTAGCCCTGCAGCCCAATTAATACGGGCGCGAGCAGCTATAATTAATATAGCAATTTATATCCGGTTGCCAGACGCTCAGGCGGCTGCGAGAAAACTCTGCAGGCCTTCCAGCGGTGAGCTGTCTGGCTGGTCGCCCTCCAGCACGCGCAGCTCCTTGCGCACCATTTGCACGCCGCCGAAGATGGTGGCGAGTGCCACGTCTTTCGCGTCACGCCCAGTGCCCACGCGCACCAGCCGATCGGTTGAGGCGAGCCGCGTGGCGTCAAACAGCACCCACCGGTCTTCCAGCCAAGCTTCAAACAGCGCATGAAAATCTTGCGGTGGGTCTTCAAAATTAACGTAGCCCACCACCAGCCGCGCCGGTATGTTCAGCGCCCGGCAAAAGGTAACGCCCAAATGAGCAAAATCGCGGCACACGCCCATGCGCTGAATGAACACATCTTGTGCGGTGGTGGTTGACGTGCTGGAGCCAGGCAGGTACTGCACCGACTCGTAAATCCACGCCTCGATAGCGCGCACCCGGCTCAGGCCGTGCGGCAAATCACCGAACAACTGCTGCGCGGCGCGGCTGAGCAAGTCAGACTCGCAATACCGGCTGGGAAACAAGTAGCGCAGCGCGTCGTCTGGCACGCTGGTGACCAGGGCTTCGTCGAGGTACAGCGGGAGGGGCTGCGCTGTTAATTCGACATCGGCGTGGTAGTTGAGCGTCAACAGGCCGCGGGGCGCGTCCAGGCGCACAAACCGATTGCCGCAACGCTCGTCTGTAAAAGTGCGCACCTTCACGCTCGGCGAAATGGTCAGGCGCTCACTGGTCACGCGATGAGACGGCACGAAGGCCGCCTCTATATTGAATAGAAAATGCGCGGGATGCGTGACCTCGTATTCAAGCAATAAATCGATACTGGCGGTATGCATGCGAGTAGGTGCTGTCCGGGTTATTTCAAAATTTTATTGGCCGCGCCGACGCCAAGCGCCGCCAGCACAATAAAAATCACCGTGAGAATCAAAAACAGACCAAAGGCAATTTTGGCGATACCCGCAGCTCCTGCGGCAACTCCGGTAAAACCCAACACCCCGGCGACCAGCGAAATCAACGCAAAAATAATGGCGTACTTGAGCATGGCAATCTCCTTCATACGAATTGAACAGACGAGCGCCTATGCTACAAAGCAGCAGTTTTCTGCCGCATCGGCCACAAGCGCAGACCACCGTAGGACAAGTCCTTTTCAGATTTCCACATTATGAATTTAATAGCAGCTCGCGCCCGTATTCATTGAATAAAACGGCTACGCCACCCAAAGTTGTAAAGTTTCGTACACTTGACCTTTCGGGTGAGTTTTTCACCTGCCATGCTCCATTCCAAGGAATTTCATGAAGCTGTATTTCGCCACTGGCGCTTGCTCACTCGCTGTTCGTATTGTGTTGACTGAGGCCGGCATGACGTTTGACGACGCGCGCGTTAACACCAAAACCCACCAGCTGGCGGACGGCAGCGACTACTACGCCATTAACTCTCTGGGTTATGTGCCGCTGCTTGAATTGAACGACGGCACCCACCTGACGGAAGGCCCGGCCATCGTGCAGTACCTTGCCGACCAAGTGCCTGAAAAGAATTTGGCCCCTGCCAACGGCACGGTGGCGCGTGCGCAAATGCAAAGCTGGTTGAACTTTATTGGCACCGAGCTGCATAAAGGTTTTGCGCCCTTGTTCAACCCGGCCACGCCTGCCGACTACAAACCGATGGTGATTGACAAATTGCTGGGCCGCTTGGCTTGGGTTGACAGCCAGCTGGCCGGAAAGCACTACCTGATGGGCGATTCCTTCAGCGTGGCTGATCCGTATTTGTTCAACGTCAGCAACTGGGCGCCGCTAGTGAAGGTCGATATTTCGGGGCTGGCCAATCTGGCTGACTTCAGGGCGCGCATGTTGGCCCGGCCAGCGGTGCAAGCCGCCATGCGGGCTGAGGGATTAATGAAGTAAGGCGAGCCGCGGGCTGCCGCGTCGCCAACACGGTTTGACGAGGCTGTCCTACATGCCTTGTGCCCACCGCTGCCTGTGCCGGTCCGCGTTTTACGCCACACTTGTTCTCTTGCCCTCTTGATCTCTTATTTACCCTTTGCTAACTCATACCATCATGCCCACACTTTTTGACCCGGTTCAAGCCGGTGAGCTCAAGCTAGCCAACCGCATCGTTATGGCGCCGCTGACGCGCAACCGCTCGCCTGACGCGATACCTGGCCCGTTTGCGGCTACCTACTATGCGCAGCGCGCCTCTGCCGGGCTGATCGTGACCGAAGCCACGGCCATTTCGCAGCAAGGCCAAGGCTATTCTGACGTGCCGGGCCTGTACGGCACCGAGCAGCTTGATGCCTGGAAAAAGGTGACCCACGACGTTCACGCGGCGGGCGGAAAAATTGTGGTGCAGCTGTGGCATGTGGGTCGCGTGTCGCACACCTCGCTGCAGCCAGACAATGGCGCGCCAGTCGCGCCATCAGCCATCACCGCCAAAACCAAAACCGTGCTGATTCAACACGGAAAGCCAGTGTTTGTTGAAACCTCTGAGCCGCGCGCCTTGAAGGCCAAAGAGCTTCCCGACATCGTGCACACCTACCAGGCTGCCGCGCGCAATGCGGTGGAAACGGCGGGCTTTGATGGCGTTGAAATTCACGGCGCTAACGGCTACTTGCTAGACCAGTTTTTAAAGGGCGGCTCGAACCACCGGGAAGACGACTACGGCGGCAGCATTGAAAACCGCGCGCGCCTGCTGCTGGAAGTAACCCGCGCAGTCACGTCAGCGGTAGGCGGTGGCCGCACGGGCATTCGCCTGTCGCCGGTTACGCCGGCCAACGACGCGTTTGACGCCGACCCCCAGCCGCTGTTTGACTACGTGGTGCGGCAGCTGGCAACCCTAAACCTGGCCTACATTCACATCATTGAGGGCGCAACGGGCGGGCCGCGCGCGCTGCCAGACCGGCCCTTTGACTACGCCGCCCTGAAAGCGGCTTATACAGACGCTGGCGGGCGCGGCGCGTGGATGGTTAACAACGGGCTGGACAAAACACTGGCTGAAAAAGAGCTGGCACAAGGCGCAGACCTGTTCGCCTTTGGCCGCCCTTACATCGGCAACCCCGACCTGGTAGAGCGTTTAAAGCAAGGCGGCCCATTTGCTGAAAGCGACAAAGCCACTTGGTACGGCGGCGGCGCTGAGGGCTACACCGACTACCCTACGCTGCCGAAATAAAACGCTATTATTTACGTAGCTGCTCGCGCCCGTATTTATTGGGCTACAGAGCTAAAGTTGCAATAAAAGACCTTAAAAGAGGCGTAAGGCGACACGAGCAGCCCGCTCGGGGTCGTCCGCCAGCGTAACGGCGCTGACCACGGCCACACCGTTCACGCCGCAGGCCAGCACACCGGGCAAGCGCTCCAGCGAGACGCCCCCGATAGCCACTACCGGATACGGCGCGGCCTGCTTCGCCCAGTTGGCCAAGTTCTCAAGCCCCACCGGGCTGTACGGCATCACTTTGAGCGTGGTCGGGTAAATGGGACCTATCGCTAGGTAAGACGGCTGCACAGCTTTGGCGCGCGCCAGCTCTTCTGGCGTGTGAGTGCTCAGACCCAGCCGCAGGCCTGCAGCGCGCAAGGCTTCGATGTCGGCAGTGTCCAGATCTTCTTGGCCCAAATGCACGCCGTAGGCATCACCAGCCAGAGCAATTTGCCAATGGTCGTTGATAAACACCTGCGCGCCCGGCACGGCTTTGCCAGCTTCAATAGCGGCAATAACTTCTACAGCGATTTGCGCGGGCGTGTGGTCGGCCGCTTTAATGCGTAACTGGATGGTGCGCACGCCCCAGCTTAAAAGGCGCTCAACCCAAGCGGCGGTGGGCACAACCGGGTAAAAGCCGATCGGGTGGATGATGGGAGCGAAATTGGGTTTCATGGGGCGTGCCAGAAGGGAACACCTACCGTTGGCGTAGAGGCCTGAGCCGCCGACCGCTCGGGCATGGGGGTGGACTCATACGCAGCTCGCCCCGCCGCAACACCGTCGGCAAAGGCCTTGGCCATGCGCACAGGGTCGCCGGCTTGCGCCACCGCGGTGTTCAATAGCACCGCGTCAAAACCGAGCTCCATCACCGCAGCGGCGTGAGACGGCCGGCCCAGCCCCGCGTCAACAATCAACACGGCACCAGGCAGGCGGCGGCGCATTGTCTCCAGCGCATACGGGTTAAGCGGGCCGCGGCCGGTGCCAATCGGCGCCGCCCAAGGCATGATGGCCGCGCAGCCTGTGTCCCGCAACTTTTGCGCAATGACCAAATCGTCTGTGGTGTAGGCAAACACAGCGAAGCCTTCTTTGGCGAGTAGCGTTGCAGCTTCAAGCGTGGCGTGTGTGTCGGGTTGCAACGTGTAGTCGTCGCCAATCACTTCGAGTTTGATCCAGTTCGTCGCAAAAATCTCGCGCGCCATTTGTGCCAGTGTGATCGCTTCTTCGGCTGTGTGGCAGCCTGCGGTGTTGGGCAAGATGTGCGTCTTCATGGCTTGAATCCGCTGCCAAAAGCTGTTGCCGCCGCCGCTTTCAGGCTGCAGGCGGCGCAGGCCGACGGTGAGCACCTGCGTGCCGCTTGAAGCCACCGCGTCACTTAAAACTTGGGGCGATGGGTAGTGGGAAGTGCCGAGGAATAAACGGCTTGAAAGGCTGATTCCTGCGACTGTGAAATTTGACATGTCAACCCCCCGTTATTGGTGTGACGATGTCGATTCGGTCGCCGTTTTGAAGCATGCGCTCTGGCCACTGTGGGCGTGGCACGAATGTGTTGTTGATGGCGCAGGCGAAGGCGCTCTCCAGTTTGTAGCCGCGTGCCAACAACAGGGCTTGCAGTGTGGTGGCTTCGACATTCAAGCGTTCGCCGTTGATGGAAATATTGATCATGGTCACGATATTAAAGAGGAAAGTCGGGGGCAGCCCTCACCCTAACCCTCTCCCAGAGGGAGAGGGAACAAAGAGGCATGAAGCAGGCTTTGAATGTGAGCATGGTTCATTTCTCCTCTTTCATACCGAGCAACTTGAAGGCATTACCAAAGTACAGGCGGCGTGCGTCTTCTTTGGGGAGCTTGAGGTCTTCCACCGAGCGGATGCCTTCGCGGATGAACATCGGGCCTTCCTCGGGGTCAAACGGGCAGTCACTGGCAAACACCACCTTGTCTGCACCAAAAAAATCAAGACCACAGCGCAGTGCGGAAGACGATCCGCCCAGCACCGTGTCGCCGTAAAACATCTTGAAATATTCCATGGGTTTCTTGGAGAGCTTCTTCAGTACATCGGCCTCGGCCGGATCCACACTGCGGCTGCCCAGTTGCGCCCAAAGTGTTTCGGCTCGACCCGAGAAGTAGGGAATCATGCCGCCGCAGTGGTGGGTGATGAGGCGCAGATTGGGCAGCTTGTCGAACAGGCCCGAGAACACCATGCGCGACATGGCCACGCTGGTCTCAAAC
>JANMWH010000016.1:0-25511 GCA_031393945.1 Polaromonas sp.
GGCGCTGCACACGCCGCTGATACTTGATGACCAGCAGTTCAAACGCTTTTTGGTCACCCGCTACCGCCTGCGCGACCAGCAGCGTGTCGGGGTCTGGCGCGCGTTCTCTGGGGGGCAAGGTGGGCTCTGTCATCACAAGGCTTCGCCGACGGGAGGCCGCAATGCTTCGATGCCCGCACCGGAGCCAGCATTTGAATAGACTGCGCGCCGAAAATCAAGCCAACGATACGGCAAGGCTGACCTTTCGGCCCACAGCCACAAGGCAGCACCGTCTGAATTTTCAAGGCGCAACCACAAAACGCTGCGCAAATCGAGCGCCACGGTCAATGCAAGCGCAGCGCCGCCGCTGGTGTAATTCACGCTTTGCCAGCGCCAAAGCTGCCCGTCCCAACTCAGTTGCCCCGCCGGTGAGCGCAACCAACCATGCGCTGCGGACAGACCTGCGAGCACCACAATTGCAACCGCCAGATAAGCGCGCCAACTAAAACCCGAACGGCCGTAAAACCAATAGCCGACTGAAACTGCACCGGCAACCCAAACCAAGAGCAGCAACACGCCCAGCGGCGCGGAACGCACCAGCGGATAGGCGAGCTGCGGTGCGCTGTGGGTGGTCAAGGTCGGCTTTACTCGCTAAATAGAGTCGGCAGCAGCGATGCTCTAGCTGCGCTCAAGCGCTAAGCCGCTTGAAAACCAATGTGCCATTAGTGCCACCGAAACCAAAGTTGTTTTTGACCGCGATATCGATTTTGGCGTCTCGCGCAGTGTTGGCGCAAAAGTCTAGGTCGCATTCTGGGTCTTGATTAAAGATATTGATGGTGGGTGGGATTTTCTGGTGGTGCAGCGCGAGCACGGTAAAAACAGACTCAATTCCCCCCGCGCCGCCCAGCAGGTGGCCCGTCATTGACTTGGTTGAGCTCACCACCATGCGCTTGGCATGGTCGCCAAACGCAGCCTTGATGGCATTGGTTTCATTGATGTCGCCAAGCGGGGTTGACGTGCCGTGCGCGTTCAAATAATCAACCGCATCGGCATTGATGCCCGCATTGCGCAGCGCGCCTTGCATGGCGCGTTTGGGGCCGTCCATATTGGGCGCCGTGATGTGGCCCGCGTCTGCGCTCATGCCAAAACCGGCCAGTTCAGCGTAAATTTTGGCACCGCGCGCTTTGGCGTGTTCGTATTCTTCAAGCACCATCATGCCTGCGCCCTCGCCCAGCACGAAACCGTCGCGGTCTTTGTCCCATGGGCGGCTGGCTGTTGCTGGGTCGTCGTTACGAGTGGAAAGCGCACGCATGGCGGCGAACCCGCCTATTCCGAGTGGTGAGACTGTCGCTTCAGATCCGCCGGCAATCATCACGTCAGCGTCACCGTACTCAATCATTCGGCCTGCATCTCCGATGCAGTGCAAACCCGTGGTGCATGCTGTAACGATCGCAATGTTGGGCCCTTTGAAGCCAAACTTCATTGAGACGTGGCCAGCAATCATGTTGATGATGGAGCCCGGCACGAAGAACGGCGTGATGCGGCGCGGGCCGCGTTTTTGCAGTTCTTCATGGGTGGTTTCAATCAACGGCAAGCCGCCAATGCCTGAACCAATGACGCAGCCAATTTTCACGGCCTCGTCTTCGGTCAGCGCGTCGCCGGTTTTCAAGCCGCTGTCGGCCACGGCCTGGCAGGCTGCGGCCAGGCCGTAATGAATGAAAGTGTCCATGTGCCGGCCTTCTTTTTCGGCAATGTAGTCGCCGATAGAAAACCCCTTGACTTCACCTGCAATTTTGCAGGACGACGCCGACGCATCAAACTTGGTGATCAGGCCAATGCCAGACTGCCCAGCCAGCAAACTGGCCCAACTGTCGGCAACTGTATTTCCGACCGGGCTGATGCAGCCCAAACCCGTGACAACAACCCGGCGACGGCTCATGCGCTATTCCTGAAGTGAAACTGCAAAAAAGCCCCGAGGGGCTTTTTTAAAAGGGAAAACTGAAAAGACGCAGCGCTTACGCTTTTTGGTGCGTATTCGCGTAATCGATAGCGTTTTGAACGGTGGTGATTTTCTCGGCGTCTTCGTCCGGAATTTCAATACCAAACTCGTCCTCTAAGGCCATTACCAGCTCAACTGTGTCAAGCGAATCAGCGCCAAGGTCGGCCACAAAGGCTTTTTCGCTGGTAACTTGGCCTTCTTCCACGCCAAGTTGCTCGGCAATGATTTTTTTAACGCGTGCTTCGATGTCGCTCATAAGTCCCTTTAGGGGTAGTAAATTAATCCGTGATTTTAGCGCGTTAGAGACTCAACTCTAAGTGCGCCGCCGGACGGATACAAACCGGCTTTGATTTGCAGTGTTTTACCACTACCAGGCTACATATACATGCCGCCATTGACATGAATTTCTTGCCCGGTAATGTAGCCAGCTTGCGGGCTGGCAACGAAAGCCACCGCATGCGCGATGTCTTGCGGTTTGCCCAAGTGCCCCAGCGGAATTTGCGCCAGCAGTGATTTTTGCTGCTCTTCAGCCAGCCCCGCAGTCATGTCGGTTTCAATAAAACCGGGCGCAATGCAGTTCACAGTAATGTTGCGGGAACCCAGCTCGCGCGCCAGCGCCCGCGTCATGCCCGCAACACCAGCTTTGGCGGCGGCGTAATTGGCCTGCCCGGCGTTGCCCGATGCGCCCACCACTGACGTGATGTTGACAATGCGGCCATAGCGCTGCTTCATCATGGTGCGCATGACTGCCCGGCTCATGCGAAAAACCGCTTTTAAATTGGTGTCCAGCACGGCGTCCCAGTCGTCGTCTTTCAGGCGCATGGCCAACATGTCTCTGGTGATGCCGGCATTGTTCACCAAAATATGCAGCCCGCCGCTGGCTTTGACCAGGGCGTCGATCAGCGCCTCGGCCGCTTGAGCGTCATTGACATTCAGATTGGCGCCCTCGCATCCAGGAAATCCTGAGAGCGCTTGTGTGATTTTGGACGCGCCATCTTCGGAGGTGGCGGTGCCGATGACTTTCACACCCCTGCGCGCAAGCTCAAGTGCGATGGCCGCACCAATGCCGCGCGATGCGCCCGTCACCAGCGCGACCTGACCTTCAAATTTATTCTCAGTCATGCCAGCACCTCTTTTGCCTGGGCCATTGAAGCGAGATCGAAAAGCGGCGTGCCGGTCAGCTCTGCATCAATGCGTTTGACCAACCCCGCCAGCACCTTGCCGGGACCGCATTCAACAATGTGGCTCACACCACGGGCCTTGATGGCGTTGATTACTTCTACCCAGCGAACGGGCCCAAAAGACTGGCGGTACAGCGCATCACGAACTGCGTCAGGCTGAGTCTGCACAGCGACGTCAATGTTGTTAATAAGCGGGAATTGCATCGGTGCGAAGCTGACGGCTTTAAGTGCAACCTTGAGTTTTTCGCCTGCTGGTTTCATCAGGCTGCAATGAAACGGCGCAGACACCTGAAGCAACAGTGCCCGCTTGGCTCCGGCGGCTTTGAGCTCTTCACAAGCCGCATCAACCGCCGCCTTGCTACCTGCAATAACGGTTTGCATCGGGTCGTTGAAGTTGACTGCCTCCACTACGCCTGAATTTACCCCTAAATCAGCACCATTTTGGCCTGAAGCCGCCGTAATACGGGCGCAAACAGCTATAATTTTAGTAGCATCCAAGCCCAAAATGGCAGCCATGGCACCCGCACCCACCGGCACGGCATCTTGCATGGCTTGGGCACGCAGCCGCACCAGTGGCGCAGCTTGCGTCAAGGTCAGTGCCCCGCTGGCGACCAACGCCGCGTATTCACCTAGGGAGTGTCCGGCGACCACGGCTGGCGCAGCGCCGGTCTCGTTCATCCACACTCTGAAAGCAGCGACTCCCGCCACCAGCATTACGGGCTGGGTGTTGCTGGTCAGGGCCAGCTCTTCTTTTGGGCCTTCTTTAATCAGCAACCCTATGTCTTGACCGAGTGCATTGGACGCTTCTTTTAGCGTTTGCTTCACCACAGGATGGTCACCCCAAGCGTCGAGCATACCGACAGATTGCGCGCCTTGGCCGGGAAATACGAATGCAAAGGGTTTCAACAGTGACTCCAAAAATCGTAATGTGGGCTTCTGCACGTGGTTGCGTTCATACGTGCATGAAGGCCAGGTAACCGTCAGTAATTGAGGAGCACGGCGCCCCAGGTAAACCCGCCACCTACGCCTTCGAGCATGAGTGTGTCACCTTTTTTGATTTTGCCGCTGCGCACAGACACATCTAGAGCCAACGGAATTGACGCTGCTGACGTATTGCCATGCTGGTCAACCGTGACGATGAGTTTTTCCGGCGGCAATTTGAGCTTTTTGGCGGTGCTTTGCATGATGCGGATGTTGGCTTGGTGGGGAATCAGCCAGTCGATATCGGCGTCCGTCAGGTTGGCCTTGGCCAAGGTCGCACGAGCAGCGCTTTCCAGCACGCCCACGGCTAATTTAAAAACCGCTTGTCCATCCATTTTGAGCAAGGCGTCGCCCACCACTTTGCCGCCAGATACATTGCCTGGCACGCACAAAATACCGACATGCTTGCCGTCGGCGTGCAAGTCGCTTGCCAAAATGCCGGGTGTACTCGACGCTTCAAGCACCACAGCCCCCGCTCCGTCGCCAAACAACACACAGGTAGTGCGATCAGAAAAATCAAGAATGCGCGAAAAAACTTCTGCGCCAACCACCAGCGCCTTGGTGGCAGTGCCGGTTTTAATCATGGCGTCGGCCACGGTAAGCGCGTACACAAAACCGCTGCACACCGCTTGCATATCAAAGGCTGGGCAGCCGGCAATGCCGAGCTTGTTTTGCAAAATACACGCACTGGACGGAAACACCATGTCGGGCGTAGACGTGGCGACGATGATCAAATCGATCTCAGATGCCTGCACTCCTGCTGCAGCCAGCGCGTTTTTTGAGGCCTCAAGCGCCAGGTCGCTGCAAGTGACATCAGGGGCTGCAAAGTGCCTGGCCAAAATGCCGGTGCGCTCAACTATCCATTGGCTGGTAGTTTCAACACCCTGGGTAGCCAGCTCGGCCGCCAGGTCGTCATTGCTAAGTCTGCGTGGGGGCAAATAACTGCCCGTACCGGTAATACGTGAATATAAAGCCATGAATTAGTGTAGCGACAGCGCGGCTGCGGGAGCAAGCGTTGCATGCGCCTGCCCTGGCTCAATAGACGCCACTTGGATACCCGCCAGCAGTGGTGCAGCGTGCGCGATGCGCGCCTGTACTTGAGCCAGCAGATTATTGCGGGCCGCGTCATAAGCCCGGTTCAGTGCACATTCAAAAGCAAACGCATCGGCAGAGCCGTGACTTTTAAACACCAGCCCGCGCAGGCCCAGCAGCGCACCGCCGTTGTAGCGCCGCGAATCGACCCGTTTTTTGAGTGCCGAAATGACCGGGTAGGCCACCACCGCCGCCACTTTGGTGAGCGGGTTGCGAGTGAACTCTTTCTTAAGCATGTCGACAATCATCGACGCCAAGCCTTCGCTGGCTTTCAGGGCGACGTTACCCACAAAGCCGTCACAAACCACGATGTCGGCCGTGCCTTTGAAGATATCGTTGCCTTCAACGTTGCCCACAAAATTCAAGTCACCTGCCGCGCCGGCCGCACGCAGTAGCACGCCCGCTTTTTTAATTATCTCGTTGCCCTTGATGGCCTCTTCACCAATATTAAGCAAGCCAACCGTCGGCTGGTTAGTGCCGCCCAGTACCGCCACCAGAGCCGACCCCATGACCGCAAATTGCAGCAGGTGTTCGGCTGTGCAATCGACATTGGCACCCATGTCGAGCACGGTGGTGGCTTGGCCTTTGGCATTGGGAATTTGGCCGGCTATCGCAGGGCGGTCAATACCATTGAGCGTTTTTAAAACGTAGCGCGATATCGCCATTAACGCGCCGGTATTGCCTGCAGAAACCGCAGCCTGCGCCGCGCCATTTTTGACTTGGTTCAAAGCCACGCGCATCGACGAATCTTTTTTTCGCCTGAGCGCAATTTCAATCGGATCGTCCATGTTGACCACTTCGGTGGCCGCTACAAATTGACAACGCGGATGCGCGAGCAGCGCGCCGTGCGACTTCTGTTTGAGCAGCTCTTGAGGCAGGCCCACCACCACGAGCGACACATCCGTGTTGTGATTTAAAAAACTCAAGCAAGCCGGCAGCGTGACCGCAGGCCCGAAGTCTCCGCCCATGGCGTCAACGGCAATAGACGTCACGCCGCGCTCAGCCTGTCAAGCAAATCGGGTGGGGGATCGATGACTGAAGAGTTGACCAAGGGCATAAACACTATTGTGACCAAAAGCGAGCTCACAAAGAAAAAAGCCCGCAGGGTAGTGCGGGCAGTTTTATAAACGATAAGTTTAGTCTTCAGATTTTGTTTTCAGCACTTTTTTGCCACGGTAAAACCCGTTTGGGCTGATGTGGTGACGCAAATGGGTCTCACCCGTGGTGGACTCCACAGCAATGCCTGGCACTGTCAAGGCGTTGTGTGAGCGATGCATACCGCGCTTGGACGGTGATTTTTTATTCTGCTGGACGGCCATGATCCGCTCCTGGTAATCACGCTGACAAAACTTCAGGTCAGCGATGGGGTTAGTAAAAAAGCAAATTTGTACAAGTTGCTGAGCCCTTGATTATAGCTTGCCAACCCAAGTTTGCCTACCCCAGCTCTGCCAATCTGCTGAAACACCCGTTTTTGACCGGTTTCAGAGCCGGTTCAGACCCGTTTACCGCCTTGATTCACGCCTTACTTTGGCTTTTTTAGCTGGGCCAGGGCTGCAAATGGATTCGGCTTAGCCAGCGCTGGCTCGATCAATTCAACCTCGCCCGCACTAAATGCAGGTAAAACCGGGCAGACGTCATGCATCGGCACCAGCGGCAGTGCCATCAGCAACTCATCTTCCAGCACCGCCAACAAGTCAAATTGCGGAGCTATGACCAGCAAATCTTCTTCAGACGCATCGTCTTCAGCCATGGCAAGCGCCTCAGTAGCCACAAATCGGTACCACTGTTCAACCTCCAACGGCATAGAAACAGGCGTCATGCAGCGCTGGCAAGTCAGGGGCATGCAAGTGGATGCATGAAGGTGCAGCCACACATCAGGCTGGCCGCCAGCACCCGTGCGCAACTCGAATTTTGCCCTCCAATCAACCGTGTTTTCAGTATTTTTATCAATAGATTCGGGCGCGAGCCGCTCTAATTTATGCAGCAAAATAGATTCATTCAGCTCGCTACCTGCTTCTGCCAAGGCTTGTACATTCAGGCGCGTTGCTTCTGGGTGTTTGCTCATGCCTTGAGTGTAAGAGAATCAAAGCATGACATCACCAGATACCCTTGCTCAGACAACCCACCCGCGCCAGTTGGTTTTGGGCTCTACGTCGCGCTACCGCCGTGAGCTGTTAGAACGCCTGCATATTCCGTTTGAAGTGACGGGCCCCGATGTCGATGAAGCGCCGCTTCAAGGGGAAGCACCTGCGGCGATTGCCGTTCGGCTAGCACTGGCCAAAGCACACACAGTAGCAAACCGGTACCCGGCAGCCATCGTCATTGGTTCTGACCAGGTTGCCGATTTGAACGGGCTTGCACTCGGCAAACCCGGCAACCACGAGCGGGCTGTAGCGCAGCTGCGCCTGATGCGGGGGCAAACCGTGATTTTTCAAACCGCAGTCGCAGTGGTTTGCCTTGACACCGGCTTCGCTCAAGGCGAGCTAGCGGCGGTGCGGGTGCAGTTCAGGGACTTGAGTGACCGTGAAATTGAGCATTACCTGCGCACCGAGCAACCGTATGACTGCGCCGGCAGCGCCAAAAGTGAAGGTTTGGGCATTGCCCTGCTGGCCGCCATCGACAGCGACGACCCGACCGCACTGATCGGCCTGCCCTTGATACGCACTTGCAACTTGCTGCGCGCCGCGGGGCTGGATGTGCTCAGCTATCGGAAGGTTGTATGAGCATGACTAAAGGCAAGCTTTACTTAGTGCCCGCACCGCTGGATTTCGGTTGCGACTCAACTTCGCCATTGACTGACGTCATGCCGCCGCAAACGATTGAAGTTGCTTCTCGTTTGGGCTACTGGATTTGCGAGAACGCAAAAAGCACGCGCGCTTACCTCAAGCGCGTGGGCGAACTGCAGCCGTTAGCCCAAGCGGTGCAAGCGCTACATATTGAAGAGCTGCCGCGTGAGGTTCACAAAAAGGGTGACCACAGCGGCAACTTTGACGCCAAGCCGATGCTAAAAGCCGCACTGGAAGGCCACGACGTGGGCTTGGTCAGTGAAGCCGGCATGCCCGCCATTGCCGACCCAGGCTCGTCAGTTGTGCGGGCGGCGCATGACTTGGGCATTGAAGTGATCGCGTTGACAGGCCCAATGTCGCTCATGCTGGCGCTGGCCAGCAGCGGCTTGAACGGGCAGAACTTTGCCTTCGTCGGCTACTTGCCGCAAGATGCAGGCGAGCGCAGCCAGCGCATCAAAACGCTAGAAAGCTTGGCGTTAAAAACCGGTCAGACACAAATTTTTATTGAAACGCCTTACCGCAATGCAGCTTTGCTGCAAGCGCTGCTGCAAACCCTGCAAAGCAATTCCCGGCTGGCCATTTGCTGCGGCTTGACGCTAGACGCCGCTTGGAACAAAAGCGCGACAGTAGACAAGTGGAAGCAAAGCAAGCCAGCGCCGCCGTTGGCTTTGCCTACAGTTTTTTGTATCGGGCGCTAAGTACCGGGCTTATCGATCAGCGTTCAAGGTTGAGCCTTCGGGGCTTGATGCTTAGGTCACCGGATCGCAGGCATAGCCTTGACCGCCTTCATCGCGCCCTCGCCCATTGCCGCGCCAAACTTTTTAGCCAAGCGCTCGGCCACATTGTCACGGCGGGTGTAGTCAACGATGTCGTCTTGCTTGACGACTTCGCGGGCAACGTATTCGAGCGTACCCAGCTTGTCGGCTAAACCCAGTTCGATCGCTTGCTGACCTGTCCAGAACAGGCCGCTGAACATTTCAGGCGTTTCTTTCAGGCGCTCGCCGCGGCCGGCTTTGACCACGCTGATGAACTGCTGGTGAATCTGGTTAAGCATGGCTTGTGCAAAGGCGCGCTGCTTGTCAGTTTGCTGGCTGAACGGGTCTAAAAAGCCTTTGTTTTCACCGGCAGTCAACAAGCGGCGCTCAACGCCGAGCTTGTCCATCAGCCCGGTAAAGCCAAAGCCGTCCATCAGCACGCCAATGCTGCCAACGATGCTGGCTTTGTCGACAAAAATCTGGTCAGCAGACACCGCAATGTAGTAGGCAGCCGACGCGCAGGTTTCGCCCACCACAGCGTAGACGGGTTTTTTGTGCAGAACCTTCAAGCGGCGGATTTCATCGTTCATCATGCCGGCCTGCACCGGGCTGCCGCCGGGCGAATTGATCAGTAACACCACGGCTTTGGCGCCCTCGTCTTCAAAAGCAGCTTTCAGCGCGGCGTTGATAAATTCAGCGCTGGCGTCTGCGCCGTCAGCTATTTCGCCCTTGATTTCGATTACCGCTGTGTGCGGCGAACTGACGCTTGCGGCGCCAGTGCCGCCGCGGTGCAACGCCAACCAGATCACGGCGACAAAAAACACCAGCCAGGCCAGGCGCACAAAGGTTCTCCATCGGCGGGCGGATTTTTGTTCGTTCAAGGAAGCGAAAGCGAGCTTTTCAAGCGTGGCGCGCTCCCAACCGGGTTGGCTGGTGGGGTCGTTTTTGTTCATGTTTTTTGCTATGTTTTCAGGAGCTGCTTGCGCCCGTATTGTCTGGTCTACAGGGTCATTGGTTATAGATTCAGACAACCCTGCCGGGTCGTCGTACGGGTCATGAGATGGCTCAATGGGGTCGGGGCGTTTGGGGTCAGTCATGCTCACTAGTTTAAAGATAAGAAAAGTCGACAGTGCTGATTGTCAAAAGACCCGGGGTTTTAAGTTGTAAGCGGTTTGCCATAAAACGATCCCGCCTTCTTCTACAAGCGCAATTTTGACCAGCCCGCCCCGGCACGGCCCGCCAGCGCATTCGCCCGTAGCGGGGGCGTAAGCCGCGCCGTGCGTGGCGCAAAGCAGCCATTGGCCGCTGGCATCAAACACCTGGTTGGGCTGCCAGTCGAGTTCCATCGCCACGTGGGTGCAGCGATTCAAATAGGCGTGCGGCTGACCTTCAAACCGCACTGCGAAGGCTCTGGTGCTTTGCCCGCCATATTCCACATCAAACGGCACCGCTTGCGCGCCATTAACCAGCGCGCCGCTGCTGCAGAGGGCTTGCCAGCCGTCATCAGGCGTCATGCTTGTCACCCGTTGCCCAGCAGCCAGTCGTGCAAGTCGCGCACTGAATGGGCGATGTGGCGCGGGCTCAGGGCTGCGAAGCTGGCATCGTCATGTGCGCCGTAGCTCACGCCCACACTCGGGCAGTTAGCATTAACGGCCATTCGCAAGTCGTGGGTGGTGTCGCCAATCATCAGCACCCGGCTGGCGGGCAAAGCAAACTGGTCCATCAACTCATTGAGCATTCGAGGGTGCGGCTTGCCGGCGGTCTCATCTGCCGTGCGAGAGGCATCAAATAAGCCTTTTAGTGCCACGCTTTTAAGTGACTCATCCAGCCCCCGGCGTGACTTGCCTGTGGCCACTGCCAACTGATGGCCACGGCCTTTAAGCTCGCGCAGCATGTCCAGCACACCATCAAACAAGCTCAAATCGCTGACGTGCAGCGCATAGTGGTGCTGGTAACGCTCACCCAGCAAGGGGTATTTTTCAAGCGGAACGTCAGGCGCGGCGTGCGCCAGTGCCTGCTTGAGCCCGAGGCCAATCACATACGAAGCCGCTTCCTGTGTCGGCACCGTGCCGCCCACATCGCGCACCGCCTCTTGAATACAGCGCGCAATGATGGCGGTGGAGTCAAAAAGCGTGCCGTCCCAGTCGAAGGCGATCAAGTCAAAGTTGCGTTTAATCGAGTAAGGCATGTCAGATAAAAAAGGTAAAACTTGAAAGAACCCTGTAAACCGCCGGGCCGCCTTGTGAGCGTAAGCGATAGATTAAATATCCGCTTTTGAGGGCGATCAAAGGCGGGTGTCAAACGACTTTCGAGTCTGGGTGCGCAGCAGTTGCCGCCGCAGGAATGGAATAAGTGCCAACCGCGTGCGCAACAATTTCGTCCTGACCTTCAGAGTACAGGCTGACTTCGCCAACCGCCAGGGACCGACCCAGCTTGATCAATTTGCACACGCCAATGACGCGTGCATCCCCTTTTGGTTTGCGCAAAAAATTGATATTCAAGCTGGTCGTGACGGTTAGAGCAACTATGCCAATCTCGCCAAGGATAGCAACATAAAGCGCCACATCGGCAGTCGCCATGAGAACCGGGCCTGACACCGTGCCCCCAGGGCGAAGCTCTGCGGCACCCACTTCATGAGCGACCGTTGCGCCACTATTACCAACGTCAATAACGGTGACTTTGGTTTGTGGGAATTCTTTGGCAATAAATGCAGAAATTTCTTGCTTGGTGGCCAAGGTCGCGCTCTTTTCAAAGGGTTGTTTCCTTCATTTTGAACCAAGTGCGCAAGGCACGCCAGGCTGGCGGCAACCGCCGCACCGTACCCTTCGCGCCTGATGGGCCATCAGGTGCGAAGGTTGCTCGCCTGCCCAGCAACGCTCGATATTTATTCGAACGTTATCAGGCTCAACACGCGGGAGCCGTTGCGATCGGTCAGCTCCAGACCAATCTCGGATGCGGTTGGGGTAACGAGCAAGGGCTGCGTGGCTGTCGATGTGCCAACAGTGAAGTTAAGCGCACTGGTCGCGCCAGCGTTCGGGTAGGTGAAGTCAATGCGGCGACTGCCAGGAAAACTGCTGGTCGCAGGAGCAGCACGTCCACTGACAAAGCTGTAAAGGTCACCCCAACCCAGTTTGCTTGTGTCGGGCAGCGCGCTCATCAGGTTCCAGCCCAAATTGACTGACACGGGCGTTTGGGTCCGGATAGCGTTCGCCATTACTACAGGCGTTACAGTTGAAGTGATGCGCGGAAAAAGGTCACTGGCCACGCCAGCCCCGGCCAAGGTGACAGATGACGCTGGCAAAGCGTTCAGCTTTTGCGAGTAAGTTTTTACGGCTACTTTTCCGAGTTGTCCGTTGACAGTTTTCCAGCCATCGTCGTTGTACACCGCGAAGGTGTATATGCCGCCAGCAACAAAACCAATAGCGCCAAAAGTAGCGTCGGCATTCGCGGGAGTTTGATTAAAAGCACCATAGTTGGTGCCTGTGGCGCCAAAAGCTACGCAGTTGGCAGCATCTGCAACTGCGTTGCCTCCCGCAGCGTCTCCGCGACAAATACGAAACGTATCCGTGTTTTGCCAATCGGCAAAGTTACCGCGCTTGCCAGCCAGCAGCGGGTCGTCACGTAGGATACGCGGCGACAGCATCTTCAAACCAGAACGCGGCAAACCAGCGCCGGTCACGATCACGTAGTTGGCAACAGAGCGGGGGTCTGCAATACGAAACTGGACAAACTTTGAATAATCAACCGCGCTTGGCAATGGGGCGCCCGTCGCCAAGCTGTAGCGCTCGCTGCGCTGGTTGATTGCGCGAACCTGAATGCCCACAATTTCCCGGTCGCCGAAAAAGCGCCAATTTGTGCCCGTATCAGGTGTTGTGCAATCTTTACCGGGTTCGAATTTTGATCCAAAGGAACTTCCGGTGATCAACGTATTGACTGCGTTTTTTTCGATCGTGCCGTCGGCATAGTTGATCTGATACTGCACGTCCAGTTCGCGGCGGGCAGAGCTATTGGCGTTGGTTGTCGCACGGTCTGCCAATATCTGAATGTTGGTGCGTGTTGAGCCAACGCGGTATTTGTTTGCTGCAGCGCTACCTGCACGGTCGGCATCAAACTCGGCAATTGAAATTTGCACGTTTCTAATTTGCCCATTGAATTTATTTTGTAATCAAGTAGGTTATTTGCATTATTTTTTAACCGTGGGCGAATGCGAGTGACTGAACGTCTTTCGTTTAAGTAATTCAGAGAGCTGGCAGGTGTTCGCGCTTAACCAGATACCGCTGGACTGGATCAGCTTAGGGCTGGATGTGGTCTTTTGATAAAAATTGCTGCAGTTCGGGCGGCAGCTCGGCCTGCAAGTGCACTACCTTGCGCAGCTTGGGGTGATTGAATTTCAAGCTCCAGGCGTGCAAAAACATGCGTTTTAAGCTGGGCGCAGGCTGGCCAGATTTCTGCAGCGCCTTGTTCAGCTCAAAGTCGCCGTATTTGTCGTCGCCAGCAATCGGGTGGCCAGCGTCGGCTAGGTGAACGCGAATTTGGTGGGTGCGGCCGGTTTTGATGGTGACCTCGAGCAGGGTAAATCGCCCGTCGGCAACCGTGCTTTTAACCTTCACCAGCGTGACAGAACGCATGCCGTCCGGATGGTCGTTGGCGACCACTTTGACGCGTCGCTCGCCGTTGGGTGCTTCGAATTTGTGCAGCGCCTTGTCAATTACCCGGTGGTTGGCTGGCCATGCGCCTTTGACGAGTGCCAGGTACACCTTATCGGTTTCACGCTCCCTGAATTGTTCTTGCAACAATTTCAGGGCCATGCGCCGCTTGGCAATCAGCAGCACGCCGCTGGTTTCGCGGTCAAGGCGGTGAATCAACTCCAAAAAGTCGGCATCAGGCCGGGCCATGCGCAGTTGCTCAATGACCCCAAAGCTCACCCCGCTGCCGCCGTGCACAGCCACGCCAGCGGGCTTGTCTATGGCCAGCAAAAAGTCGTCTTCAAACAAAACCGGGAACTCGGCCGCCGGGGCAAAACCGCCAACAGTTGAGCTGGCGCCGTGGCGAACCACTTCTTGCGCGGCGGCAATCGCCACGGCTTTTTGGTCGGCTCGCTCAGACGTGCGCACGGGCGGCAGGCGCACGACATCACCTGTTTCGACCCGCGAATCAGCTTGCGCCCTGCCCTTATTTACGCGTACTTCACCACTGCGAATGATGCGGTAAACGTGGGTTTTCGGCACGCCTTTAAGCTGACGAATCAAAAAATTGTCCAGCCGCTGGCCAGCGTAGTCTTCGCTGACTGTTACAAATGTCGCCGCTGCGGCTACCGGCGCACTGTCTGCCAAAGCTGCCCCTATAATAGATTTCACTGGCGTAATGTTTGTTAAGTTGTTGATTTGCATGGAGTTTAGTCCACGCGACTCAAAAGCCCTTTAGAAAGGCCAACCCAAACTGCGCTGGAAGGTCGATGCCTATTTCGGTCACACCCCAAGCCCAGCGTGCCAGGCACCCGGCGGGTTTGATTCGACATAAAAATCGGCGTTTTGCGAATACAACTACGGAATACCCAAACCGGTAGCTTGGCTGGAACTTAGGCTGAGCTCCCGGCGGATCTGGTTTGAGAAAAAGTCTTTGAACGATAGCCTTTTGATGAAAACGCTGCACAACCTGATTGCTTTTTGCCTACAGCGCTTTTTAGCGCTGGTTTTGGGCTTTTACGAAGCTTTTCAGCCTGTAGCCCTTGTTTTATGGGCGCGAGCAGCTACTAAAACAGTAGCAAATATTGTCAAGACTCTACCTCACCCTATCCACGCGCCTACGCCCAGACCATTGTCCTGACTGATTGATTCAGTCGGCTCAGCCGCGTCGAAAGCTCTCCGGCAATTCCTCCGTTCGCACGGCGTCTTTTTAGGCATCGTTGGCCCGTTTTGGGCTGTAGAAGTTCATTTATTTGAACGAACGACAGGAAGAAATCATCATGAAACGCATGTTGGTCAATGCAACGCAATCTGAAGAGCGCCGTTTGGCGATTGTTGACGGGCAAAAACTGCTCGACTATGAAATTGAAATTGAAGGGCGCGAGCAGCGCAAGGGCAACATTTACAAGGCCGTCGTCACGCGCGTCGAGCCGTCGCTGGAAGCCTGCTTTGTTGACTACGGTGAAGACCGCCACGGCTTTTTACCCTTCAAAGAAATATCACGCAACTACTTTGCCAGCGGCGTGTCGGTCAGCCAGGCACGCATACAAGATGTGATTCGCGAGGGCCAAGAGCTGATGGTTCAAGTCGAAAAAGAAGAGCGCGGCAACAAGGGCGCGGCTTTAACGACATTCGTGTCTCTGGCAGGCCGCTATGTGGTGCTGATGCCGAACAACCCACGTGGTGGCGGTGTGAGCCGCCGTATTGAAGGCGAAGACCGGGCAGAACTCAAAGAAAACATGGACCAGCTGGAATACCCAGCCGGTGCCAGCATCATTGCCCGCACTGCCGGCATAGGCCGCAGCGCGCCTGAATTGCAGTGGGACTTGAACTACCTGATCAAGCTGTGGTCGGCGATTGAAGGCGCTGGCAAAGGCGGCAAGGGCGCGTTCCTGATTTATCAGGAATCCAGCCTCGTCATCCGCGCGATTCGCGATTACTTCAACAGCGACATCGGCGACATTTTGTTTGACACCGACGACGTGTACGAGCAAGCCAAGCAGTTCATGGACCACGTGATGCCCGAGCATGCGCACCGCGTGAAACGTTACCGCGACGACGCGCCGCTGTTCAGCCGCTTTCAGATTGAGCATCAAATCGAATCGGCCTACGCCCGCACCGTGCAGCTGCCATCGGGCGGCGCGATTGTGATTGACCAGACCGAGGCCTTGGTGTCGGTTGACGTCAACTCGGCACGCGCCATCAAAGGCGGCGACATTGAAGAAACCGCCACTCGCACCAATTTAGAAGCCGCCGATGAAGTAGCCCGCCAAATGCGCCTGCGTGACCTGGGCGGCCTGGTGGTGATTGACTTTATTGACATGGAGGAATCTCGCAACCGCCGCGATGTAGAAAACCGCTTGCGCGACGCGCTGCGCCAAGACCGTGCACGGGTTCAGTTCGGCACCATCAGCAAGTTTGGCCTGATGGAAATGAGCCGCCAGCGCCTGCGCCCAACGCTGAGCGAAGGCGCGTCCATCCCTTGCCCGCGTTGCGGTGGCTCGGGCCACATTCGCGATACCGAAAGCTCAGCATTGCAAATTTTGCGGATCATTCAGGAAGAGTCGCTCAAAGACAGCACGGCATCTGTTCTTTGCCAGGTACCTGTTGATGTTGCGGCTTTCTTGCTGAACGAAAAACGCTCAGAAATCAGCAAAATTGAAATGAAGCAGCGCATCAATGTGCTGATCGTGCCGAACAAAACGCTGGAAACACCGAATTACCGGCTTGAGCGCCTCAAGCACGACGACCCAAGGCTGGACAACATCGAAGCCAGCTACAAGATGGCCGACGACATTGAAGACCCCACCACGGTGACGCGTCGCAGCCCGGAAAAGCACAACAAGCACGAGCCTGTCATCAAGGGCGTGTTGCCTGATGCGCCTGCGCCGATTGCGCCCGTTAAAGCTGAATTGAAGCCTGAAGCTCAGGCGGCTGCCCGGCCTGCACAGCGACCAGTGGCAGCAGCCGCTGCCCCGGCCGAAAAAGGCTTTTTTGGCTGGATAAAAGGTCTGTTCGGCGGCTCGGAAGCGCCAGCCACAGCACCGGCAGCCAGCGCAACTGCCCCAACTGAACGAGGAGGCGAAGCGCGCCGTGACGGCCGCGGTGAGCGCACTGAACGCAGCGGCGAGCGCGGTGGCCGTGATGGCCGCCGAGGTGGCCGAGGACGCAACGAACGCGGAGACCGACAAGAAGGTCGTCCAGAAGGTCGCCCGGAAGGCCGTGGCGAAAGCCGACCAGAGGCTCGCAATGAACAACGCAGTGAGCAACGAAATGATGGACGGCCTGCAGATGGCCGCAGCGGCGAGCGCCGCGAACGCGGTACTGACCCACGCACTGGCGAGCAGCGCGGTGACCCACGCAATGAGCGAGGCGAAGGCCAAGAGCAGCGCGAGCCGCGTCCACCGCGTGAGCCCAGAGAGCCAAGAGAAGGCGGACGTCAAGAGCGCCCCCGCCGTGAACGCGGCGAGCGTAGCGGCGAGCAGCGCCCGTCTGTAGACGCCACTGAGCAAGACATCGCGATGGCCAACAAAGCCGCCATGGCGGCGGCAATGGGCGGCACCGCGCCAGAAGCTGGTCAGGACGCTCCGCGCCGCGAGCGAGGTGATCGCGGTCGCCGCAATGACCGTCAAGGTGAGGCGCGAGGTGAGCGTCAGGACTTCGGTGATGCAGCACCTGCTGAGCTGGCTACTGGGCTGGACGCAAACGCTTCTGCCGACAACCAGACGCAGGGCGATCAAGCAGATGCCGGCGATCAACGCCAGCCGCGTGAGCCACGTGAACGCCGCAGCCGCGACCGTTATGGCCGTGAACGTCGCGAACGCGGCGATGCAGCACCTACCGGTGAAAACAGCAACGCTGAAGCAGGCGATAGCGCCCCGCTAACGGGCAGCAATTCATTGCCTGCACAGCAAATTTTGTTGCAAAATGAACCGGCAGACCAAGTAATTCGTGCGCAAGCAGCTCCTGAATTAATAGCGGAAAAGGCCGTTCAGCCCACTGCTTCTGCTACAGCTCCAGTTGCGCCAGTCAGCGTAGCCGCCCCCGCAGCGCCGGCAGGTTTGCCTAAGGTGCAAGCCTACGATTTGCCGCTGCAAGACCTGGCTGTGGTGGCGCAGACCTCGGGTTTGCAATGGGTGAACTCGGATGCTAGCAAAATCGCCGAAGTAAAAGCGGCCATGGCACTTGAAGCCAAACCCGCGCATGTGCCGCGTGAGCGTCCGCCGCAAGTCGCGCAAACGCAAGCACCACTGGTGCTGGTAGAGACCAAACGTGACTTGAAAGACATGCAACTGCCGTTTGAAAAAACTTGAAACCGATCTGTCCGCCAAGCGGGCGGTTAAGGTTGTAATTAAACAAAAAAGCCCGCATCACGCGGGCTTTTTTATGGTGACTTCTTTCAGTTCAGGGCAGTTAAATTCAGCGTTTAACTACAGCTCGGCCGCTTGCCGATAGGCCTCTGCCGCACCTTGTACGTCCCCGCGTTGCTCGGCTAAGCCAGCCAGCGTCCTGAAGGCATTGCGGCGCAGCCCGCTGTCTTGCAAGCCCAACACACTCAGCGCCAGCCACTGCCGCGCCTTGCCCCACAACTGGCGGCTGGCGCACGCCATGCCTGCCAGGTACTGCACATTGGCGTCACTGGGCCGCGCCAGTTGCGCCGCTTCAATGCGGGCTAGCCACTGTGCATCGAGCGAGTCGAGGCCGGGTTCAAGTGCGCCAATGAGTTTGATTCTGAAGCTGTCGCTCATGCTTGCGCCGGGCAGCATGGCGGCGCTCCAGGCAGGCAACAGCCACTGCCTCGCCACTTTTGCGTCGCCCTGCAAGGCCATCATTCGGGTTGCGGCGTGCACTGCCAGCTCGGGCATGGCGCGCTCAGTGTCGTCCAGCGCCATCCAGGCTTTAGTCAGTTGCGCCGCATCATGTGCATCGCTGAGCAGCTCTTGCCCCAGCCCGCGCACAATGCTTTGGGCCGCCTGTGGCGAAAACGCACGGTGTTTGCCCAGCAGGCGAGCGGTATCCAGTGCCACTGAGGTTTGCCGCAACTGCCGGGTTGCACGAAGCTTTAAACGCAGTGCCAGCGTACGGCGTGCCGCGCCCTGCGGCAGCTGACTCAAGGCGCCCAGTGCCGCCGCTGCATCGCGGTCGTCAAGGGCCCAGCGCGCCGCCCTGAACTGCACGCCTTCGCGAATCTCTTGCGCAAAGCGTGGCGCTGAGCTTTGCAGCGCCAGCGCCAAGTGCTCGTCGCGCAGTGAAATGTTTTGCAGCGACTGCGCGCTTTCAGCCACCAGCAAGTGCGCCAGCGACTGCAGTTGGCTGGCTCGGGCTGACGTTACTCCGCTGAAATGGTCTGGTGCTTGGCCCGATTCGCTGGCCAGGCGAGCCAGGCTTTTTTCTTGCACCAGCGCGTTTTGCGCCGACTTGGTGGCGCGAATGTAGCGCCCCGCCAGCTGGTGGGCCAGCGCGTCCATCAGCGCGCCGTACATCGCCCGTTCTTTTTGTTGTGCGCGCCAGCGCTTGGCGTCAACCGGCAAGCCGACAACCGCAGCCAACGCCCTCAGCGCCACATACAGCACCAAAAACGCACCTAGCAATAAGACCATCATTAAGTTAAACGAAACGTCCACCCGATGCGGCGGCCAAAACAAAGTGACCACCGCCTGGTTTTTGCCTGCAATAAGGGCGCTGGCAACCGCTACTGCAAACAAAGCCAAAAGCCAAAGTGCGGCGCGCATAGTGATGTTGCCGTGCTCTTTAGCGGCCAGCCGCAGCCGTGCTGAGCGCGGTCATGGTCTCGTCAAGGCGCGGCAACTCGCTGGTTTTGAGCTGGCTTTGCACTTGCTGCAGCAACTGGCTGGCGGCTTGAGTTTTACGCGAGCTGACGTCAAAGTATTTGCCCAGCCACATGGCCGCGTTGGCCAGGTCAGCGCGCGCGGTGTCGGTCTGGCGCGACAACAAACCCAGCCGCGCGTTCAGCAACCGCAGCTTGAAGTTTTCGCGCAAAAAGAAGGCTTGTTCAGGCGACAGCAGCGCTGCCTCGGGCTGGTCAATACGGCTCACGCGCAACAGTCGGCGCGCCTCGTCTTGCACGCTGGCGACCCATTGGCGAGCCGCGTCCGACAGGCGCTGCTTGTCAAACCAGCCGAGTGCGCCGGGCAGCGCCGACCCGGCTGATGCGGCGGCTGCCTTTGGTGCCGCAACTGGCGCAGGCCGCCCAACAGCGCTGGGCAAACCATTGGCTACCGGCAAATCGTCAGCCATGCGAGACAGCTCATCAATTTTCAGCATCAGCACGGGCACGTCGGTCAGGCTGGCGGCTTTAATTCGCTCAGTGTCCTTGGCAATTGCACGCTGCAGTGGATTCAAGCGCGGCTGCGCTGCTCGTAGCAAGCGCTGGTCGGCTGAACGCAAAGCGGCAATTAACGGTTCAGCGCTGCCGGTTAACTGCGCCTGCTGCTGGGCCAGGCGAATGGCTGACTCAATGTCAACCACCAAATTTTCATCGCGCGAACGCGATAAGCTTTGCATCAGCTCTTCCAGCTGGGTGCGCTGCAGGCTGACTTCACTGATGCGGCTTTCTTGCAGCGCCAGCCGGGCAGTGAGCTCCGCGGCGCTGTCTTGCGCCGCCTTGGCCAGCGTGCGCGCTTCAATTGACCGAGCGCCAGCATCAAGGCTGCGCCTAGCCAACTCTTCTTGAATATTGCTCAGCTTTTGCCACAGCAAGCCACTGACCACCAATGCCGCAGCAGCAAGCAAGACAACCGCTATTGCCCATTTTTTAGAAACCAGCACTGCCGTTGGCGTCAGCGAAATTACCGCAGGCGCAAGGTAGGGCAGCTGAGACGCCTGATCGGCCGGCGAGTCTGGTTGATTGGCAGGGGGGTGGGCGCTCATGACAAGCTTGATTCTATCGAGCGCCACACCTGCACTATGTCTGCCAAAGCCGGGCGCGACGCTGCAACCGCGCCCCAACCCGCCGCTTGCACCGTTTGCACAATTCGCGGGTGAGTGGCAATAGCGCGGGCGCCCGACCAATCTGTGCTGGCCAGCGCGCCGTTGCGCACCAGGTTGGCCACCGCTTCAGAGCTGCTGAACAACCACACTGAACCATCGCCGCTGGCAACTTTAGCCAAATTTAGCTGCGCGGCGGTCAACTCAGGTGCCCGGCGCTCGTAAACATTCACGACATCGACTTGCGCGCCAGCTGCCTGCCACTTTTGGGTCAACCAATCGCGCGGCGGGACAGCTTCAGTCAGCGCATGTGTTGTGCTGGGCAATTCGTCGGTGTGGCCGCGCACCAGCAGCACCCGTGCGCTGCGCCAGTTGCGCGGGCCAATCACGGCCCACAACGCAGCGGAATCGAATTGCCCAGCATCTGGCGGCGGGCAGTCAATGCTGTCGGCAGGCACGCCTGCATCGCGCAGCGCCAGCGCTGTGCCGGGGCCGGGGGCTAAAAAGCGCGTGCTGGCAGGCCACTGCAGCAAACTTTTTGCTATATTTTTAGGAGCTTCTCGCGCCTGATTTAATTGGGCCAAAGGCACTAAATGCTTGAAAAAATACTCTACAGCGTTGCCGCTAACGAACATGCAAGCTGCGTAACTTGCCAAGTTTTGCTGGGCGGTTTGTAAGGCCAGCACATCGGCAGCACCTGATGCAGCTGCAATTTCAATCAGCGGCAGCGCCAGCGCATTGACGCCGTGGCTCTGCAGCTGGCCGACCCAGATTGCCGCGTCATGCGCAGGGCGCGTGACAATCACCCGGCCGGTGGGGTCGCGGCCGGTAGTGGCCATCAAACGGTCTGATCAACGGCCGAATTAACTGCAGAGTCAACTGCCGCGTTGGCGGCCCACACTGCTCCGCCCGCGCGCAGTTGCGCAGCCACTGCCTCGCCCAGCGCCTCGGCCTCGGCAAAGGTGGTTACTTTGGCGGTTTTTTGCGCATGCACCAGCGGCGTAATACGGTTTGCTTCAATGCTAGATGGGTCGCCCCACGCGGCTTGCAACAACATGCCCCCATTACCGCCCTCACCGCCAGAGTTGGGCCCGCGAGTAAAAGCAGCCAGCGGCATCGAACAACTGCCGCCCATGGCGCGCGACACCGTGCGCTCGGCTGTTACGGCCAGCCAGGTGGGCATGTCAGCCAGCGTAGCCAAGCCTTCCAGCAAGTCAGTCCTGTCTGCGCACACTTCAATGCCCAGCGCGCCCTGCCCCGCTGCGGGCAGCATGTCAGTGGTGGCAAAGCTGGCCCGAATGCGCTCGGGCATTTCAAGCCGCTTCAAGCCTGCGGCCGCCAGCACAATCGCGTCGTACTGGCCTTCATCGAGCTTGCGCAAGCGAGTGTCGAGGTTGCCGCGCAGGGGTTCAATTTTCAAGTCTGGCCGCAGGCTTTTCAGCAGCACCAATCGGCGCAGGCTAGACGTGCCGACCACAGCACCCTGCGGTAGCTCGGCTAACGATGCGTACTTGTTTGACACAAACGCATCGTGCGGGTCTTCGCGCGTCATCACGCAGGCCAACGCAAAGCCTTCGGGCAAGTCCATGGGAACGTCTTTAAGCGAATGCACGGCAATGTCGGCCCGGCCTTCTTGCAAGGCAACTTCAAGCTCTTTCACAAACAGGCCCTTACCGCCCACTTTGCTGAGCGACCGGTCCAAAATCTGATCGCCCAAAGTCGTCATGCCTAGCAACTCAACTTGCCAGCCGAGTTGGGTTTCAAGCAGCGCCTTGACATGCTCGGCCTGCCACAGTGCCAAGCGGCTTTCACGCGTGGCTATCACAACCTTTTTTACGACCTTCTTCGGCGACGGGTTTGCCGCGCTATCCGTTGATGAATTCATGTCAGACTTTTGTAACCTATTGGTAATCTTTGTAGAGCGGCAATGCTAGCATGGGCGACAACAAAAACTGAGGGCAAATGCCATGACCACTCCCCCTGCAACCGCCTCAGTTTCCAAAAATGCCAAAGCCAATGAGCGCCCGCTGGTCGAAGACATTCGCCTGCTGGGCCGCCTGCTGGGCGATGTGATTCGCGAACAAGAAGGCGTCGCCGCCTACGAATTGATTGAGCAAACCCGCTTGCTGTCGGTAGCTTTCCGGCGCGATGCCGACATGGCATCAGACAGGGCGCTGAAAAAACTGCTCAAAGGCCTATCGGGCGACCAAACCGTGAGCGTGACTAGAGCCTTCACCTACTTCAGCCACCTGGCCAATCTGGCTGAAGACCGCCACCACATTCGCCGCCGCGCTATTCATGAGCGGGCTGGCGACACCCAGGAAGGCAGCATTGATGTAGCCCTGGCCCGCCTGCGCTGGGCGGGAATAGCTCCTAAAACTGTAGCTGCCATGCTGGCTAATAGCTTTGTGTCGCCGGTACTCACCGCACACCCGACAGAAGTACAACGCAAAAGCATACTGGACGCCGAGCGCGATATTGCGCAACTGCTGACTGCGCGTGATGCCATCAAAGCGCTGGCCCTTGCAGTGCATGCCGAAAGCCCAGCCGCAGCCGCCAAAGACGCCCTTACCCCACGCGAGCTGGCCGCCAACGAGGCGCAGCTTCGCGCACGCGTCATGCAGCTGTGGCAAACCCGTTTGCTGCGTTTTACAAAGCTGACGGTAGCTGACGAGATTGAAAACGCGCTCAGCTACTACGAAGCGACTTTTTTGCGCGAAATTCCCAAGCTATATGCCAACCTTGAACGCGAACTCGGCGACCAAAAAATTCACAGCTTTCTGCGTATGGGCCAATGGATAGGCGGCGACCGCGACGGCAACCCCAATGTGTCAGCCGACACGCTCAACTACGCGCTAAGCCGCCAGGCAGAAGTTGCCCTGCGCTACTACTTGCTAGAGGCGCACTTGCTGGGCGGCGAGCTGTCGATGTCGGCCATGCTGACCAGCGTTACCCCAGCGATGCAACTACTGGCCACCAGCTCGCCCGACACCAATGAACACCGCCAGGACGAGCCCTATCGACGCGCCTTGACTGGCGTGTATGCGCGCCTGGCCGCTACGCTAAAAAACTTGACCGGCGGCGACGCGGCACGCCACGCTGTAGCCCCGCAAAACGCCTACGCCAAGTCTGAAGATTTTTTGGCCGACTTGCGCACCATCGCTGCATCGTTAAAGGCAAATCACGGCGAAGCCTTAATCGCCCAGCGCCTGCACCCGCTGATTCGCGCGGTTGATGTATTTGGCTTTCACTTAGCCACCGTCGACTTGCGCCAGAGTTCTGACAAACACGAAGACGTTGTGGCCGAGCTGCTGGCCACCGCACGCATTGAGCCCAGCTACGCAGGCTTGAGTGAAGCCGCCAAGCGCGAGATTCTGCTGCGTTTATTAAACGACGCCAGGCCGCTGCGTGTCATGGGCGCCAAGTACTCCGCCCACACGCAAGGCGAGCTGGCTATTTTTGAAGCGGCACACACAGCGCGCACGCGCTTTGGCAAAGAGGCGATTCGCCACTACATCATCAGCCACACTGAAACGGTCAGTGACCTGTTAGAGGTGCTGCTGCTGCAAAAAGAAGTTGGCCTGATGAAAGGCTGGTTGACCCCCACGCTAGGCACTGACGTGTCCTCGCTGCACCCCGAGGGGGAGCGGCCTGGCTTGGGGCGGCCCGGCGCGGCGGCCCTCGCGACGTGCGACCTTATCGTCGTGCCGCTGTTTTAAACCATTGAAGACCTGCGTAACGCCGCCCCCATCATGCGCGAGTTCTATGCCTTGAGCGGCATTGCGCAGCTGGTCAAACGCAGCGGGGCTGAGCAAGACATCATGCTGGGTTACTCAGACAGTAACAAAGACGGCGGTATTTTTACCAGCAACTGGGAGCTTTATCGCGCTGAGATTGCGCTGGTGGAATTGTTTGACGAATTGGCAGCATCGCATGGCATTACCTTGCGCATGTTCCATGGCCGCGGCGGCACAGTCGGCCGTGGCGGTGGCCCGAGCTACCAAGCCATTTTGGCCCAGCCACCCGGCACCGTGCGCGGTCAAATCCGCCTGACCGAACAAGGCGAAGTCATCGGCTCGAAATACGCCAACCCCGAAATCGGCCGCCGCAACCTTGAAACTTTGGTGGCCGCCACGCTCGAAGCCACGCTGCTGCAGCCAACCAAATCAGCCACGCCTGCGTTTTTAAAAGCCGCTGCTCAACTGTCGGCCAGCAGCATGGCCGCCTACCGCTCGCTGGTGTACGAAACCCCCGGCTTTACCGAGTACTTTTTCAGCGCCACGCCAATTCGCGAAATTGCTGAACTCAATATCGGCTCACGTCCCGCATCGCGCAAGCCAAGCCAAAAAATTGAAGACCTGCGCGCCATTCCTTGGGGCTTTAGCTGGGGTCAATGCCGCTTAACGTTGCCCGGCTGGTACGGCTTTGGCTCGGCAGTTGAGAGCATGCTGCTAGAGGCAGGCACACCTGCCAAAAGAAAAGAAGCAACACAACTGCTGCAAAAAATGGTCAAAGAATGGCCGTTTTTCAGAACGCTGCTCAGCAACATGGACATGGTGCTAGCCAAGAGCGACTTGGCACTGGCGTCACGCTATTCGGAACTGGTGGTGAATGTCAAACTGCGCAAAAAGATTTTCAGCGCCATTGAGGCCGAATGGCACCGCACAGTGGGCGCGTTGGCATTGATCACGGGTGCAAAGCACTTGCTGGCAGACAACGCGTCGCTGCAACGCTCCATCCGCCACCGCTTTCCGTACATCGACCCGCTGCACCACTTGCAAGTAGAGCTGGTGCGCCGCTACCGGGCTGGACAGGCAGACGAGCGCGTACAGCGCGGCATTCATATTTCGATCAACGGGATTGCGGCTGGTTTGCGCAATACGGGGTGAAGTAATTGCTATTCAAATAATAGCTTCTAGCGCCCGTATTTATTGGGCTAAAGCCTTTAAAAACATTCAAATTAGCGGTTTTACAAGCCCCAAGCACGATTTCAGACTCCAACCTGCCAGGGGCCCATCATGTTATTTGCTGTTTTATTCACGGACAAACCTGACCATGGCACGCTACGGGCCTTGCACCTGAAGGCGCATATCGACTGGATTGAA
>JANMWH010000035.1:0-5218 GCA_031393945.1 Polaromonas sp.
TTTATTTGGATTTACTTGGTTTTATTTTGGTAGAGCGTGTAAATATTCCGCCCACACTGTGGCGTTAAAGCCAACCGTTACATCTCCGTTTGGCCACTCCACCACAGGCCGCTTGATAACGCTGGGTTGCGCCAAAGCCAATGCCAGCGCGCCAGCCGGGCTGCTTGCCTCAGTCTGGCCGTCCGAGTTCAGTTGCCGCCACGTCGTGCCTTGACGGTTAATCAGCTTGTCCCAGCCGACAGCGTTGGCCCAGCCAGACAAGCGGTCGGCATGCGCGCCAGTTTTTTTAAAATCTTTGAAGTGGTGGTCAATGCCCTGTGCGGCTAGCCAGGCTCTGGCCTTTTTCACGCTGTCGCAATTGGGTATGCCGTAAAGACTAATGGCCAACGAAAACTCCTAAAATGGGGCTTGAACAGACTTTAAATAGGCCTTAAACAGGCATAAAATTGCTCACAAGCCCAATAAATTCGGGCGCAAGCAGCTACTAAATATATAGCAAAATGGAACTGCACAGCCCACGACTGCAGCAGCGACAATCACCTCCACCATGAATCATTTACAGACTTTAGCCGACTGGCTAGCGCATTGCGAGCGGCTGCACCCCGTCGCCATCGACATGACGCTGGAGCGCGTAAAAATCGTCGCCGATCGCATGGGGCTGCGCTTTGCCTGCCCCATCATTACCGTGGCTGGCACCAACGGCAAGGGTTCCACCTGCGCCATGCTGGAAGCTATCTTGCTGGAAGCCGGTTACCGCACGGGCGTTTACACGTCCCCCCATTTGGTGGACTTTGAAGAGCGCTGCCGGGTGCGGGGAGACATCGCCAGCGCTACTGATTTAGTAGTAGCTTTCGCCCATGTTGAGGCGGCCAGGACGCAAAACGGCCCGGAAATAACACTCACTTACTTTGAGTTCACCACGCTGGCCATCATGCAACTGCTGGTTGATGCCAAGCTGGACGTGGTGATCCTTGAAGTGGGCTTGGGCGGGCGGCTGGATGCCGTCAATATCTTTGATACCGACTGCGCCATCATCACCAGCGTTGACCTCGACCACATGGCGTTTCTGGGCAACACCCGTGAAGCCATTGGGTTTGAGAAAGCCGGCATCATGCGGCCCGGCAAGCCGGTGGTGGTGAGCGACCCGCAGCCACCCCAAAGCGTGCTCGACCACGCTGCCACGGTGGGTGCTGACTTATGGAAATTTGGTACCGACTTCAATTTTTCAGGCGACAAACAGCAGTGGGGCTGGGCTGGTCGCGGGCGAAGATATGCGGGCCTGGCCTACCCGGCGCTGCGCGGCGCCAATCAGTTGATGAATGCTGCCGGGGTGTTGGCGGCACTGACTGCGCTGCGCGATGTGCTGCCGATTACCGCGCAAGCCGTGCGGGTGGGTCTGTCGATGGTGGAGTTGCCCGGTCGTTTTCAGATCATTGCTGGCCAACCCACGCTGGTGCTGGACGTGGCGCACAACCCGCATTCGGTCGCTGCCTTGGCTGAAAACCTCGACGCCATGGGCTTTTACCCCTGCACCCACGCCGTGTTTGGTGCCATGGCCGACAAAGACGTGACCCCGATGCTGGCCAGAATGGGCCCATTGATTGACAAGTGGTACTTCACTGATTTGCCAACCGAGCGCGCCGCAACCGCTGACGCGTTGCGAGGCAAATGGCGCGCTGACAACACACGAAAAGACGCCCTTGCCAGCGCTTACACATCGCCTGAAACCGCACTCGCTTCAGCAGTCGCTGCGGCTGACCCCGCTGATAGAATTGTGGTGTTCGGATCGTTCTATACCGTCGGTGGAATTTTGAAAAATGGTCTGCCGCGCCTTGGTGCCAAACACCTAGCTGCCTAAGGCAGAAAACCGTAGTTAAACCTCCCTCAGTAATCGCCCGCAACCAGGCCTCATTTTGAGCACTACAAGTCACACCACGCACCATGTCGTTTTTTAACTTTCGCAGGGGTTCCAGTTCTGCACCCCAGCCGCCGGGTGCCGGGCAGCCAGAAACGATGGATGCGATTCGCAAACGGGCCAAGCACAGGTTGATAGGTGCAGCCGTTTTGGTGCTGATTGGCGTTGTTGGGTTTCCGCTGCTGTTTGATGCGCAGCCCCGCCCGGTGGCCGTCGACATCCCGATCGAGATCCCTGGCAAAAATAGCGTCAAGCCTTTGACGCTGCCCGCCAAACCCGATGCGCTGAGCAGCGCACCGAACAAACCCGCGTCCCAAGCAGTTGCGGCAAAACCTGAAAAGACCGAAAAGACCGAAAAGACAGACAAAGTGACTGCTGCTGCCAGTTTGGGCAGCCAAGAAGAAATAGTGACAGATAAAAAGCCTGAAGCCCAGTTAAAACCGGCGCCAGCAGCTATAAAAAAAGAAGCAGAGAAAGTCGCTAAGGCAGAGTCAGCAACTCCTTCAAAACTTGAACCCAAACCCAAACTCGAACCCAAGGCCGAAACCAAACCTGAAACCAAGCCAGTTGCCAAGGTTGACGACGGCGCCCGAGCCAAGGCTTTGCTAGACGGCCAAAGCGCCGCCGCCCCCAAGCCTGCAGCTGCTGATGCTGCCGATCAACGATTGGTGGTGCAGGTCGGTGCGTTCGCAGACGCCGACAAGGCCAAAGAAGTACGGCAAAAACTCGAAAAAGCGGGCCTCAAAACCTACACCCAAGTAGCGCAAACCAAAGACGGCGAGCGCACCCGCGTGCGTGTGGGCCCGTTTGCCAGCAAGGCTGATGCCGAAAAAGCCGCCAGCAAAATCAGATCGCTTGATTTGCCCGCCGCCATATTGACGCTGTGACCACACTGGATTGGGCGCTGCTCGGCGTGTTGGGGCTGTCGATGTTGATCGGCGCTTGGCGCGGGCTGGTGTATGAAGTTTTGTCGGTGATGGGCTGGGCGGTGTCTTTTTTCGCGGCACAGTGGTTCGCACCCGCCGTGGCCAGCATGCTGCCGCTGCAGTCGGCTGGCCAGTCAGCGCGTTATGCGGCGGCGTTCGTGCTGGTATTTATCGGTGTGTTGGTGGTGTGCAGCTTGTTAACGGTAGCGATTAAAAAGTTTGTGCAGGCGGTGGGGCTGCGTCCAATAGACAGAACGCTAGGCGCAGGTTTTGGCCTGCTGCGTGGGGTAATTTTGCTGCTGGCGGCTACCGTCGTGATGAACATGACCGCGCTGAAAAACAGCAGTTGGTGGCAAGAGTCCACGGGGGCAGGTGTGTTGAATACAGCCTTGATTACGCTAAAGCCGATGCTGCCAGAACAGTTTGCAAAGTATTTGATTTAACCCGAAATTCGAACCAAAATTTTCATGAAGAAAACACCATGTGCGGCATAGTCGGCGTCGTTAGCCAAGCGCCGGTTAACCAGTTAATTTATGACGGCTTGCTTCTGCTGCAACACCGTGGGCAAGACGCCGCCGGCATAGTGACGCAGCTTGACCGCAAATTTTTCATGCACAAAGCCAAAGGCATGGTGCGCGATGTTTTTCGTACCCGCAACATGCGTGCGCTGCCCGGCAATGTGGGTTTGGGGCAGGTGCGTTACCCAACTGCAGGCAATGCGTTCAGTGAAGACGAGGCGCAGCCGTTTTACGTCAACGCGCCTTTCGGCTTGGTGCTATCGCACAACGGCAACTTAACCAACGCGGCCGAGCTAAAGGCCGAGCTGTTCAACACCGACCACCGCCACATCAACACCGACAGCGACTCTGAAGTACTTCTCAATGTGCTGGCCCATGAGCTTGAAAAAACCACGCGCGGCCTGCCGCTTAAAGCTGCCGACGTGTTTGCTGCGGTGCGCGGCGTGCACGCGCGAGTGAAGGGCTCTTACGCGGTGGTAGCGCTGATTGCGGGGCACGGCTTGCTGGCGTTTCGTGACCCGTTCGGCATCAGGCCTTTGTGCATGGGCAGCACAACGGTTGGCGGCGCGCGCACCGTGATGGTGGCCAGCGAATCTGTAGCGCTTGACGGTACAGGCCACCAGTTTGACCGCGATATCGCCCCCGGCGAGGCCGTGTTTGTCGATTTGGACGGCCAGGTGTACGCCCAGCAATGCGCGGCCAACGCAGTGCTAAAGCCCTGCATTTTCGAGTTTGTGTATTTAGCCCGGCCTGACTCGGTGTTGAGCGGTATTTCGGTTTACCAGGCGCGTTTGAATTTGGGCGAAACGCTGGCGAAGCGAGTTATCTCCACCGTACCGCCGAACGAAATTGACGTCATCATCCCCATCCCTGAGTCCAGCCGCCCAAGTGCCACGCAACTCGCGCATTTGCTGGGTATTCCGTACCGCGAAGGCTTTGTTAAAAACCGCTACGTGGGCCGCACCTTCATCATGCCGGGGCAGGGCGTGCGTAAAAAGTCTGTGCGCCAAAAGCTCAATGTGATTGCCAGCGAATTCAAAGGCCGCAACGTGTTGCTGGTTGACGATTCAATTGTGCGCGGCACCACCAGCCGAGAGATTGTGCAAATGGCGCGTGATGCCGGCGCAAAAAAAGTGTATTTAGCCAGCGCTGCGCCGCCCGTGCGCTTTCCTAACGTGTACGGCATTGACATGCCGACCTCAGCCGAGCTGGTAGCGCATGACCGCACGGTGGAGCAAATTCGCGTGGCGATTGGGTGCGACGCGCTGATTTATCAAGATGTTGACGGCATGAAGCGCGCTATCGGCTCGCTTAACCCGAAGCTCGATGGCTTTGATGCATCGTGTTTTGATGGCGTGTACGTCACGGGCGACATCACGCCCGAATCAATTGCCAAAATGAATGCGGGCCGCACAGACAGTGGTGAAGAAGGCGGCGTGGATGTGTCGCGCCTGGCGCTGCCCAATCCTGAAGAAGTGTGAAATGACTACCAACAAATTACCCGACAACCTGCACCGCGACACGCTGGCCGTGCGCGTGGCCATCGAGCCTAGCCAGTACGGCGAAAACTCCGAAGCGCTGTACTTGACCAGCGGCTTTTTGCAACCTGATGCCGAGACGTCGGCACGGCGTTTTGCAGGCACTGAAGACGGCTATACCTACGGCCGCACTTCCAACCCCACCGTGACCAGTTTTGAGCGCCGCCTTGCCGCAATGGAGGGTGCTGAAGCCGCCATTGGCGCGTCGACTGGCATGGGCGCTATTTTGATGATGTGCATGGGCCTCTTGAAGTCAGGTGACCACGTCATCTGCTCGCGCTCGATGTTCGGCTCGACCATTAATTTGATTGGCCGCGAGTT
>JANMWH010000065.1:0-5417 GCA_031393945.1 Polaromonas sp.
GCCATCATGGCGCAGGTCGAAAAGAGATACAATATTGAAAATGTATCTCACAGGAGCATCTCATGCCTATTTCACTTCGCCTGCCCACAGACATTGAAGACCAAATTGCAGGTTACAGCGCGCGTCAAGGCATCTCAAAATCTGCGGTTATCGTTCGCAGCATCCATGAGTTTTTGAATCGCAACGCGCAACCGTCGTCGCTTCAGATTTATGAAGAGTTAATGGCAGGTGGGGCAGACAATAGCAGCGATGTGGCAAGCGATGCCAAGCGTGAAGCAGCTGAACTGAGACCGCTGAAAATTCGCATGCGCGAGGTGATTCGTCAAAAACACGCTGATCGCTCGGCCAGTGCAGCTAAAACCAGCAAAGCCAAATGAATACCTTGGCAGACTCAGGTTACTTCGTCGGGCTGTTCAATACCAAAGACCACCACCACGCGCGCTGCATGGCGTTTTTCTCGGGCTACACAGGTTTAACAACAACGACCTGGGCTGTGTTTACCGAAGTGTGTGCGCTGCTAACGCACAGCAAGCAAAAAGTGTTTTTTGCTTGGGCAGCCAAAGCACAAGAGCTGGGGCATTTACGCATTGAATGTCCGCCTGGCGACGCTGTCATGTCGCTGTGGGCTTTGATGGACAAGTATGAAGACTTGCCGATGGGTTTTTGCGACGCCAGCTTGCTGTACTTGGCGACCAGCCTGAAGATTCACCGCATTGCCACAACCGACTTGCGGGACTTCACCGCTTACCGTTTGCCGGGTAACAAGCGCTTCGTGCATGTGCTGGAGCAAACCGCATAGCTGCGCAGACCAAACGCCTCAAGGCACCACCACCAAGTCCACCTCATCAAGCCGCACAAACACCAAGCCACGCCATAGCACGTCCAGCAGCCCAACCGACAAACCCTCTGCCGTGTAGCCAGCCGGTTTGTTCATATGGGCAATGATGACGTCGCCGCCTTTGACGTGTTTGAGGCGGCCAATGATTTGACCTTGGTTAAGCGTCGCGCCTGCGTCGGCATTGACGCTAAAGCCTGCAATTTTGAAACCCATGCGGCGAATCTCGTCTGAAGCGGCCTGGTCATACACCGCTGTGGCGCTGCGGTACCAGTGCGGTGGCACACCGGTGGCGGCTTCAATGGCTCTGGCGCCTTCCAGCACCTCGCGGCGCAGGTGCAGCACATCGGGCTCGCCGGGTATGCCGTAGACGCTGCGGCCCGCGCCAATCACGGCGGGAATGTGGTTTTCACCATGGTCTTCAATGTCAAATAAATCAAGGTGGGCTTTGATGAGCGCCATGCCGGTTTGGTTTTTCAGTAGCCATCTTTTGGTGACAAACAGCGTGGCCGGGATGCGGTTTCGGATTAAAAAAGCCACCAAATCCGCGTCATAAGCGCCCGAGCAAGCGTCCAGCGTAAGCGCCACGCGATTGCTTTTAGATGCGTTGGGCGCAATGCGGTCGTGAATTTCTACCGGCGAGCTGTTTTTAACAGGCGGCGGCGTTTGAGCCTTTGCAGGCACCCACAACGCTGCCAGGCAGGTCGTCAAAACAAGTTGTAAAAAGCGGTTTTGATTCATCATCTGCTATATTTTAAGGAGCTGATTGCGCCTTTAAATATTGGGCTATAGCCCTTTTTGGTACCCGAAAATGGTGTTTTTAAGCCCTTCAAGGTCTAAGACCCGCAGCCCGCCGTATTCCACCCGGATGGAGCCTTGGGCTTGCAGCGTTGTCAGCGCAACGTTGACTCGCTGGCGCGACAGGCCAACCAGGTAGGCCAGCTCTTGCTGCGTGATGCGCAGCACTTCTCCCACACCGGGGTACAGAGTCGGGTTGAACAGCGCTGCCAGGCTGCGCGCCACGCGAATGTCGGGGCTGTTCATGCGGTCAATTTCTCGCGCGGCAATAAACTGGCCCAAACGTTCATTGAGCTGACTCATGACGAAGCGGTTAAAGCCGATTGAATGATCAAGCAACCAATGAAAGGTATCGACCGGCAAGCCTGCCACCATGCTTTTGCGCAGCGCCTGTATGTTGTAGCGGTAAGGCTCGCGCTTGAGGGCTGTGCCTTCACCAAACCAGCCGCCCGGCGGCACGCCGGTGTAGGTCATGGTCATGCCCTGGTCGTTGTCGCTGCTCATTTTGAGCAGGCCTTCCACCACCCCGAACCAAAAAGTCACTGGTCGGCCGACCCGGCACACGTAGTCGCCAGCTGCAGCGTCGCCCAGCCTCAGCTCGGCAACAGCCATTGCACGCTCATCGGGCAGCAGCAGCGCCAGCCAGGGAATACTCACCAGCTCTTGCGCGCTGGCTGAACGCTGGCGAATTTGCAGCGGTCTATCCATTCACGCCACACGAGCCGATGGAAGACAAGGGAAAGTCCGGGGGAGTATTCACCCTTGAATTGTCGTCGGAATGACAACTTAGCGTCAAACCAATGCCTACTATCCATTCCAGGGCAGTAACTCATGCGGCCATTGCGCACCTAACGACATGTCCGGCAAATAAAGAAAACATTCAGCGACACGAGACAAGCATGCAAACCACGTTTCCCCAACTGCTGATCAAACACGCCGCCGAACGCCCTGACGCGCCGGCTATGCGCGAGAAAGAATACGGCATTTGGCAGGCGCACAGCTGGTCGGCTTTAGCCAGATTGGTCGAACACATTGCCTGTGGCTTGCACCAGGCGGGCTTGATGCGCGGCGAGCACATGGTGGTGGTGGGCAGCAACCGGCCGCGTCTTTACGCCACCATGCTGGCCGCGCAGTCGCTCGGCGCGATTCCCATCCCTTTGTACCAAGACGCGGTGGGGACTGAATGCGTGTTCCCGATCAACAACGCAGAAGTGCGCTTTGCTTTTGCCGAAGACCAGGAGCAGGTCGACAAGCTGCTGGAGATTCGTGCGCAGTGCCCGCAACTAGGTCACATTATTTTTGACGAGCCGCGTGGCTTGCGCAACTATTCCGAACCAGGCTTGCAGTCTTTGAACGCACTAATTGAAACGGGCAAAACTTTTTGCAGTGTTCACACCGACTGGTACGCAAGCGAAGTCGCCAAGGCCCAGCCTAATGATGTAGCCGCCATGTTTTTTACATCTGGCACTACGGGCAACCCCAAGGGCGTGGTGCATACGCACAGCACGTTACTAGACAGAGCCAAGGCTGGCGCGGATTTTGACAAACTTACTTCCGCCGAAGAGGTGTTGGCCTACCTGCCACCAGCTTGGATCGGACAAAACATCTTCAGCTATGCGCAGTGGCTGGCTTGCGGCTATGTCGTCAATTGCCCGGAGAGCGCCAGCACGGTCATGATTGACTTGAAAGAAGTCGGGCCCACCTATTACTTTGCGCCGCCAAGAGTGTTTGAAGGCATGCTGACCACGGTGATGATTCGTATGGAGGACGCCGGCACGATCAAGCGCAGCATCTTTAGTTACTTCATGGATGTGGCTAAACGTGTGGGCCCCGACCGCATGGACGGCAAACCGATTGGCGCCGTGCAAGCTGTGTTGTATTGGATGGGCAATGTGCTGGTCTACGGCCCGCTTCGCAACACGCTGGGCTTTAGTCGCGTTCGCGTTGCTTATACGGCCGGCGAGGCAATTGGGCCAGACCTGTTCACGTTTTACCGCTCGATTGGTATTAATTTGAAGCAGCTTTATGGCTCAACCGAAACAGCCGTTTTTGTGTGCCTGCAGCCCGACAACGAAGCGCGTGCTGACACGGTCGGCGTGCCGATTTCTGGCGTGCAAATCAAGGTCGCTGCCAATGGCGAAATCATGGTCAAGTCGGCAGGCCTGCTAAAGGAATACTACAAAAACCCAACGGCCACGGCTGAAGTTTTAACGGCCGACGGTTGGTACCACACCAGCGATGCAGGTTTTATCGACGCACAGGGTCACCTCAAAATCATTGACCGCGTAAAAGACGTGGGCCGCATCAAAGGTGGTGCGAACGATGGCGCTATGTTTGCGCCCAAGTATGTTGAAAACAAACTCAAGTTTTTCTCGCACATTAAAGAAGTAGTTGCCTACGGCGATGGCCGAGATCAGGCCTGCGTGTTCATCAACATCGACTTTGACGCGGTTGGCAACTGGGCCGAGCGGCGCAACCTGCCCTACGCCGGCTACACCGACCTGGCGCAAAAGCCAGAGGTGTATCAGTTGATTAAGGAATGCGTTGAAAAAGTCAACGCCGACCTGAGCGTTGACACGTTGCTGGCGGGCTCGCAAGTCAGCCGCTTTTTGATATTGCATAAAGAGCTTGACGCTGACGATGGTGAGTTGACGCGTACCAACAAGGTACGGCGCGGCTTTATTGGCGACAAGTACCAGCCGCTAATCGATGCGCTGTACAGCGGCAAGACTGAGCAGTTTATTGAGACCGTAGTGAAGTTTGAAGACGGTCGCAGCGGCAGCGTGAGCGCGACATTGAAAATTGGCGACTGCAAAACCTTTGCAGCGGTGAAGGCCGCGGCGTAGCCGCAGGTAGAAAAGCATGAGTAAAAAAATTGGTGACGTCATCCTTGACGTGCAAAACATTTCACTCGCATTCGGCGGCGTCAAGGCGTTGCAAGACATCTCATTCAATGTCAAAGAGCACGAGATACGCGCCATCATTGGCCCGAACGGTGCAGGTAAAAGCTCAATGCTGAACTGCATCAACGGCGTGTACCAGCCGCAGCAAGGCTCAATCACTTTTCGTGGTCAAACCTTCAAGCACATGAACAGCCACCAGGTGGCAGTGATGGGTGTGGCGCGCACCTTTCAAAACCTGGCGCTGTTCAAAGGCATGAGCGTGCTGGACAACATCATGTCGGGTCGCAACCTGAAAATCAAAAGCAATATCTTGTTGCAGGCCCTGCGTATTGGCCCGGCTGAAAAAGAAGAGATCATGCACCGTGAAGCGGTTGAAAAAATAATCGACTTTTTAGAGATTCAAGCCTACCGTAAAACCCCCGTCGGCCAGTTGCCCTATGGCTTGCAAAAGCGTGTTGACCTGGGCCGCGCGCTGGCCATGGAGCCACAAGTGCTGCTGCTGGACGAACCCATGGCAGGCATGAACGTCGAAGAAAAGCAGGACATGTGCCGCTTTGTGCTGGACGTAAACGATGAATTTGGCACAACCGTGGTCCTGATTGAGCACGACATGGGCGTGGTGATGGACATTTCTGATCGGGTGGTGGTGCTGGACTACGGCAAAAAAATTGGCGACGGCACGCCCGATGAAGTACGTAACAACAAAGATGTGATCAGTGCCTACCTCGGCACGAGTCATAAAGGAAAATCATGGGTCCCGTACTAGAAACAATTATCAGCGGACTGATGTCCGGCATGCTGTATTCACTGGTCGCACTGGGCTTTGTATTGATCTACAAAGCATCAGGTGTTTTCAACTTTGCTCAGGGTGCGATGGTGCT
>JANMWH010000095.1:0-11192 GCA_031393945.1 Polaromonas sp.
CTGCGTATGATTGGCTCCCATGACCCAAGCGCGAACCCGAATCAAAATCTGCGGCCTGACCCGCGAACAGGACGTTGACGCCGCCGTAGCCGCAGGTGCTGATGCAGTCGGCTTTGTGCTGTACGAGCCCAGCGCTCGTTACGTCAGCGCCCAGCGCGCAGCTGAGCTGGTCGCCCGCTTGCCACCGTTTGTTACACCAGTGCTGCTGTTCGTCAACGCACCTGCTACTGAAATAATAGCTGCTTGCGCCCGTATTCACGGCGCTTTGGTGCAATTTCATGGTGATGAGGCGCCTGAGATGTGCCTACAAATAGCCCGCCCGTACATTAAGGCAGCCCGCATCCCCATCAACGCAGAAACCCCAAACGCACCACTGGATTTCGATCTCGTAAAATACGCAGAAGATTTCAAACAAGCTCAAGCCATACTTTTAGACGCACACGTCTAAGGTTTTGGTGGCGGCGGAAAAACATTCAATTGGTCACTGCTTCCTCCAAGCGTCAATGCTCACCTCGTTTTGTCTGGTGGACTCACACCTGCAAACGTGGGCGATGGCATTTTGCAAGTCCGGCCGCGCGGTAAAACGCTGGCCGTCGATGTGAGCTCGGGCGTTGAGGAACAACTCCCAAACGGGTCACCCCGTAAAGGCATCAAAAGCCCCGAGCTGATCAGTCAATTTGTCGCAGCCGTTCGTGCTGCCGACGACCAACTTGCAAAGAAGGCTTTTAACCATGTACGAGTACCAACAACCTGACCTCAAAGGTCACTTCGGCGTTTACGGCGGCAGTTTTGTATCAGAAACCCTGACCCACGCATTAACCGAACTCAAAGAAGCCTACGCAAAATACCAGCACGAGCCTGAATTTCTAAAAGAATTCCAGTACGAGCTGGCACACTTTGTAGGCCGCCCTTCCCCGATTTACCACGCCGCCCGCATGAGCCGTGAACAAGGTGGCGCGCAGATTTATCTCAAGCGTGAAGACCTGAACCACACCGGCGCGCACAAAATCAACAACACCATCGGCCAGGCCATGCTGGCCAAACGCATGGGCAAACCCCGCGTAATCGCTGAAACAGGCGCGGGCCAGCACGGGGTGGCCACCGCCACCATATGCGCCCGCTACGGGCTTGAATGTGTGGTGTACATGGGCAGTGAAGACGTCAAACGCCAAAGCCCCAACGTGTACCGGATGAAGCTGCTGGGCGCAACGGTGGTACCGGTGGAGTCGGGCAGCAAAACACTCAAAGACGCGCTGAACGAAGCCATGCGCGACTGGGTGGCCAATGTTGACAACACTTTCTACATCATCGGCACCGTGGCCGGGCCGCACCCCTATCCAATGATGGTGCGGGACTTTCAAAGCGTGATTGGTAATGAGTGCATTGCGCAAATGCCCGCGATGCTTGCGTCGCTTACCAATGACGTGACTGGCGGTAAGCAGCCTGATGCGGTGCTGGCATGCGTCGGTGGCGGCAGCAACGCGATGGGTATTTTTCACCCGTACATTGCGTATGAAAACACCCGATTGATCGGCGTTGAAGCCGCAGGCGAAGGCATGGACACCGGCAAACATTCCGCATCCCTACAGCGCGGCCTGCCCGGCGTGCTGCACGGCAACCGCACTTACGTGCTGCAAGACGAAGACGGCCAGGTCACAGAAACCCACAGCATCAGCGCAGGCCTGGACTACCCTGGCGTTGGACCCGAGCACGCATTTTTAAAAGACATTGGCCGGGCTGAATATGTCGGCATCACCGACAAAGAAGCGCTCGAAGCTTTCCACTACACCTGCCGCACTGAGGGCATCATCCCTGCCCTTGAATCCGCGCACGCCGTGGCTTACGCCATTAAGCTGGCCAAAACCATGCGAGCCGACCAGTCGATTCTGGTCAACCTGTCGGGCCGGGGCGACAAAGACATTGGCACCGTAGCTGACTTGAGCAATGGTGATTTCTTTTGCCGCCCGAGCTGCAAAGGCCAGTCGGTAAAAGGTGGCGAACAGGCGGTTGAGCACGTCATCGAGTTTGCCAAATGAGCCGCATCACAACGACTTTTTCAAAGCTCAAGGCACAAAACAAAACTGCGCTCATCCCCTACGTCATGGCAGGCTTTCCCTACGCCGACGTGACGCCAGATCTGATGCACGGCATGGTCAGCGCCGGGGCCGATGTGATTGAACTCGGCATCCCCTTTTCAGACCCCAGCGCCGACGGGCCGGTGATTCAAAAAGCTGGCGAAAAAGCACTGGCACTCGGCATTGGACTGGCCAAGGTACTCGACATGGTCACCGCCTTTAGAACGCAAGACAAAACCACGCCCGTCGTGCTGATGGGTTACGCCAACCCGGTTGAGCGTTACGAGATCAAAAACGGCGCAGGCAGCTTTATCAAAAACGCGTCAGTAGCAGGCGTAGACGGCATGCTGATCGTCGACTACCCGCCAGAAGAATGCGAAGCCTTCGCTGCCTCCTTACGCGCCCACGACATGGACCTGATCTTTTTGCTGGCCCCTACCAGCACAGACGAACGCATGGCCCAAGTCGCCAAGGTGGCCAGCGGCTACGTGTACTACGTGTCGCTCAAAGGCGTGACAGGCGCAGGCAACCTGGACACAGGTGCAGTAGAAGCCATGCTGCCCCGCATCCGCCAGCACGTCAGCATTCCGGTAGGCGTGGGCTTTGGCATACGCGACGCGGCCACAGCCAAAGCCGTCGGCAAGGTAGCCGACGCTGTGGTGATTGGCAGCAAGATCATTCAGCTGATTGAAAACGCACCGCGTGACAAGGTGACGGGCATTGCGCACGATTTTCTGGCGGAGATTCGGGCGGCGCTGGCGTAATTTGCGCTACCCGCACGCTACAGCCGCGTAATAACGAAAATTGGCCCTTTTTTGAGGGTGTTTATTGCCATTAGTCCAATAAATACGGGCGCGAGCAGCTCACTAAAAGATAGCGGTTAATCGCACCAATTGATCGCTGCACTACAACGCCAGAGCCTGGGTTATGCTCTTGCCAACTTACAAGAAAGATGCCTGATGAGCAACCACCCTTTTGGCCAAAGTGATGAACCAATCGCTGGTCACGCCTTTCCCCTTTTGCACAATGCTGTGTACTGCAGCCGCGCGGCCGCCGGGGTAGACGACGCCGCTGTAGCGAAAATTATTGAGGTGTCTCGGCGCTGCAACCCCGCACAGGGCATTACCGGCTTGCTGGTGTTTGGCAGCGGCATATTTTTTCAGTGGCTCGAAGGGCCCCGAGACAACGTGATGCAGCTGATGGCACGAATTACCACTGACAACCGCCATGAGCAGGTGGTGCATTTGGCCGCGGGTGAGGAAGTGCGCGAACGCATGTTCCCTGATTGGGACATGGAGCTGGTCACGGGTGACGACATTCGTGACGTGTTGACCGACGCGCTTGACAACGCTAAGGATCCAAAAAACGCCGAGGTGCTGCGCTTGCTGCTGACTCAATTAGATGCGGGTCAACTCAGTACCCTGGAGCATGGGTAAACTGCTTACTGGCAAAGCTGCGTAGCGTAGTTTTCTTCACCCTGTCGACGTGATTGACCAACCAGCCACCCATAAACTACCATCAAAACGCTATTGAAACAAGAGCTGCTTACGCCCCGTTCTATTGGCCTAAAGCACTATTTAATTGCTGTCAGACCGAATAGATCAGCAACCAGCCGCGTCAGCGCAGTTTTACTCACCCGCCTTAAGGACTTCAGCTATGTCTTGGTTAGAAAAACTTCTTCCGCCAAAAATATCACCAACTGACCCTGCCGAACGCCGTAGCGTGCCCGAGGGCCTGTGGATCAAATGCCCCAGCTGCGAAGCAGTGCTGTACAAGACCGATCTTGAAAAAAATCAGAACGTTTGCCCGCAATGCAGTCACCACCACCGCATTGGTGCCAGGCCGCGGCTAGATGCCTTTTTAGACCCTGAAGGCCGCTACGAGTTGGGGCAAGAGGTCATGCCAATTGACCCGCTCAAGTTCAAAGACAGCCGCAAATACCCAGAGCGCCTCAAAGAAGCGCTTGAAACTACGGGCGAAACTGACGCATTGGTTGTGATGGGCGGTGCAGTGCACAGCATTGCCGTGGTGGCCGCGTGCTTTGAGTTTGACTTTATGGGCGGCAGCATGGGCAGCGTGGTCGGCGAGCGCTTTGTGCGCGGCGTACACGCCGCTATTGAGCAAAAAGTGCCGTTTATCTGCTTTACCGCAACGGGTGGCGCGCGAATGCAAGAGGGGCTCCTTTCCTTGATGCAAATGGCAAAAACCAACGCCGCCCTAACCCGACTAGCCAAAAAAGGGCTGCCGTACATCAGCGTTCTGACCGACCCGACCATGGGCGGCGTGTCGGCAGGGTTTGCCTTTTTGGGTGACGTGGTGGTTGCCGAACCCAAAGCCCTAATTGGCTTTGCTGGCCCGCGCGTGATTGAATCTACGGTGCGAGTCACGCTGCCAGAGGGGTTTCAGCGCTCGGAGTTCTTGCAAACCAAAGGCGCTATTGACTTGATCTGCGACCGCCGTGAGCTGCGCAAAACCGTCGCCTCGACCTTGGCAATGCTGCTCAGGCAGCCAGCCGATGCCGTGGCTTGATGGCGCTGGAAGCGCTATATAATTAGTAGCTGCTCGCGCCCGTATTTATTGAGTAAAAGGCACTTAAGTGGCGTATTTTTGCCCTGATATGGCCAATTTCGGATCAGCTAACCAACTTTAGTCTTCACCGCATGCAGAGCCGACCAAACCCACAGGTCAATCGTGTTGTGAGATGATTTCAGACACTTCATAACCGCCCCGCTCACCTTAAAGCGCTGTTCATGTCTGATAGTCTTATCTTGTCGTCTTTGCCACTGTTCCCACTGGGGACGGTGCTTTACCCGGGCGGACTTTTGCCGCTGCGGATTTTTGAAGTGCGCTACCTTGACATGATCGGCAAATGTCATAAAACCGGCGCGCCGTTTGGCGTGGTGGCACTCACGGAAGGCTCAGAAGTGCGCAGGGCCGACCCGGCCAATGCGCAAAATAATCCGAATGCAGACGGCTTTGCCACAGAAGACTTCAATACCATCGGCACGCTGGCCACCATCACCGAGTTTTCAGTTCCGCAACCTGGGTTAATGGTCATTCGCTGCGAAGGTGCGCAGCGCTTTAAGATTTCGAATCGGGAAAAGCTTAAGCACGGCCTGTGGATTGCGGACGTTGAGCGGCAGCCCAGCGACATCGAAGTCAACGTGCCGACTGATCTTCAGTCATGCGCCAACGCGCTCGGCAAATTGATCAAAACACTGCAGCAGCGCGGCATCACGGCTGACCAAATGCCGGTGCTGGCGCCCTACTTGCTCGACGATTGCGGCTGGGTGGCCAATCGCTGGTGCGAGCTTTTGCCGATCCCGGTTGAGCTCAAGCAGCGCCTGATGGTGCTGGACAACCCGCTGGTTCGCCTGGAGCTGGTCAGCGACATTTTGGAGCGCACCGGGATTTCGTTTTAAGCGTGAGGACGCGAGCGTTTGTTCAACTTGCGGGTGCAACTACCCCCTCACCCACCACATTAGGCAGGTGATTTGTACTCTGGCACCTGGCTGCGCAGCCACTGCCTGACGTGCTGACTGCTTGGGGACGGGCCAGCCTCATCTATCCAGCGAACAACAGCTGTAATCTGTACGGCCTGCAATCCCGAACTTTTGGCGACACGCAATTTGGGGTGCGGCGTAGGTTCGGTGGTTTCATCGTTGGCCAGCAGCTCTTCAAACAGCTTTTCGCCCGGGCGCAAGCCAGTAAATGACAGCGGAATGTCTTGCTCGCTTTTGCCCGAAAGCCGAATCATCATGCGGGCCAGCTCTGCAATTTTCATGGGCTCGCCCATGTCCAGCACATAAATTTGGCCGCTGCTGCCCATCAAGCCCGCCTGCAGCACCAAGCGAGCGGCTTCGGGAATCGTCATGAAGTAGCGCACGATGTCGGGGTGAGTGACCGTGATTGGCCCGCCCTTGGCAATCTGCTCTGTAAACAGCGGCACCACCGACCCACTAGAACCCAGCACGTTACCAAAGCGTACGGACACATAAGACGTCGCAGCAAATTCAAGCGCCACGCTTTGCACCACCAGCTCGGCCATGCGCTTGGTCGCGCCCATGATGTTGGTCGGGTTAACGGCTTTGTCGGTTGAGATCAACACAAACTTTTGCGCCCCGCACTCACCCGCCGTACGGGCTGCATGCAACGTACCCAAAATGTTGGTGCGAACGGCTTCAATCTCGTTGTGCGACTCCATCAGCGGCACATGCTTGTACGCCGCCGCATGAAAAAACACCGACGGCTTGTGCTGCATGGCAATGGCGCGCAGCCGGTCAAGCTCGCGCACGTTGGCGGTGTAGTACAGGCCCTGCATTTGCGGGTGCGCTTCACGCAGCTCTTGTTCCAGCTTGTAAACCGCGATTTCTGAAGAATCAATACAAACCAGCCGAAGCGCGCCCAAGCGCGCAATCTGGCGGCAAAGCTCCGCACCAATCGAGCCGCCAGCGCCTGACACACACACCGTTTTACCCGCAAAAAGCTCACCCAGCCCCTGCAGGTTGAGTTCCACCGCCTGCCGACCCAACAAGTCTTCAAGCTCGATTTTTCGGGGGCTAGAGCCGTCACTGCGCAGCCATTCGTCTGGCCGCGGCATGGTTAAAAGAGTGAGGCCAGCTTGGGTCGATTGAAGCAGAACATCGCGCCGCACCTCAGAGCCGGGCGGGCTAGCTATCAAAGCTGTAGTGGCGCCAGTCGCCTGCGCGATGGTTGCCACCGAAGCTGGCAAGCCCAACACCGGAATCTGATTGAGGTAAGCACCTTGGTCTGCGGCCAGTGGCGACGCAATTCCCACGCAATGCCACTGCGCAGACCCCTTCAAGGCACGTAAGGCATCGGCAGCGTCTTTAAGCGAGCCAATAATCAGCAGCGGCTTGGAGCCGTCGGCGAGCTTGGTTTGTTCAGTAACTGTACGCCAGCCCGCCCGCGCGGCACCCAGCAATACCAGCGCAACCAATGGGTGCAACAACAACACCGAGCGCGGAAACGAAGGCACCCGCAGCATCAAAATGACGACCGCAGACAACACACCAGACACCAACACGCCCCAGCCAAGCTGCCGCAGCTCAGGAAGGCCGATATAGCGCCACACTTGGCGGTATACCTTGGCTGCCGCCAATCCAATGATGAAGCAAGGCAACATCCATCGGGCACTCTGCAGCGCCACCGCTTCAAACTCTTGGGGAATATCGAAGTTGAAGCGGAGCCAGAAGGCTAGCCACCAGGCTAGGCCGACCAGTGCGACGTCAATCGCCCAAAATGGAAAAACATCTTTACGCAACAGCATGACGCTCGCTAGTTATTGCCAGCGCGTGACGCAAGTTATCGATCACCCTGTCTTGCTCTGCCTCGCTCAGGTTTGAGCCAGATGGAAGGCAAATACCTGTCTGAAAAAGATTTGCAGAAACATCTGTGCCAGATGCGTGCGAGAAATACGGTGCGCCGTTGAACAACGGCTGCATGTGCATGGGCTTCCAGACAGGCCGTGCTTCAATTTGGTGGCGCTCTAGCGCCCGCATGATCTGCCCACATCTCTGAGACGCATCCGGTCCTTTCAGCGTAAAGCAGGTCAACCAGCGGGTGGAGTGGTAACCGTCAGGCTCGGGCATCCACTGAATTTGCGCCAAGTCTGCGAAAGCTTCGGCGTAGCGTTCGTGCACGCGCCTGCGCTGCATCACGCGCTGCGTCAAGACCCTCAGTTGGCCCCTGCCGATACCAGCCAAGATGTTGCTCATGCGATAGTTAAAACCCACTTCAACATGTTCGTAGTGGGCAGCGGGCTCCCGCGCTTGCGTAGCCAGTTTGCGCGAGCGAGCGACTAAGTCAGGGTCGTCCGCAACGAGCATACCGCCACCCGAAGTGGTAATGATCTTATTTCCGTTAAACGAGTAAACGGCAACGCGGCCAAAGGCACCGCTGGCCTTACCTTTATAGCTAGCACCGAGGGACTCTGCGGCGTCTTCCAGCACGGGGACACCATAAAGCTCGCAAATGGGGAGCAGCGCGTCCATATCGGCACTCTGTCCATAAAGGTTCACGAGGATGACGCAAGCCGGTAAACGATTTTCCCGCTTGGCCCAGATAAAGGCCTGCTCGAGTGCATTGGGAGACATGTTCCAGGTGGATGGCTCGGAGTCTATGAAAACCGGCCGAGCGCCGCAATACAAAATAGGGTTACAACTGCCTACAAAAGTCAACGACGAGCAGAAAACGGTATCACCAGACTTTACGCCTAAAAGAATCAAGCCTAAATGAATAGCTGCAGTGCCCGAACTGACGGCCGCAGCGTACCCCACGCCGACATGAGTTGCCAGTTCAGTCTCAAACGCATTTACGTGGGGGCCCATCGGGGCGATCCAGTTTGATTTGAAAGCCTCTTCAACAAAGGCCGTTTCCTCATCGCCCAAATGCGGTGAAGACAACCAGATGCGTTGCGACAACTCGCGACGGAAAATCACATCTACGGGCTTTGAAGCAGTGTCCAGAACCGGTAAGTGATCAATTTGATGCGCATCCATGATGCGAAGGACATCAGCGGAGTTTGCTTCTTCATTGGCAGTGATCGGGGTGGCTGCTGGCAAGTCGTTCAATAAAGAGGAGTCACCCAAACCCTTCAAAATAGCTCTGCGCAAATCGCCGTCGGTCAAAGTTCGCGCTAATTTGCCATGGTCATCAAGCACCAACAAAATACCGCGCGTTGCTTGCTCCATGCGCATCAAGGTATCGCGCAAGGTCATGGCTGGTTTGACGCACAGCAGTTGAAGTTCGCTGGGGCTCATAATATTTTCCTTGCTGGAATACCTGCGTAGGTACCAGGCTCCAAAAGATTTGCATTCACCACAGCGCCCGCGCCGACGATCACGTCGTCAACAATCTTGACAGACGGGAGCACCATAGCGCCACTGCCAATTAGTACGCGCTGGCCAAGTTTGACATGCCCACCCAAGGCCGCGTTGGGGGCAATATGTGAAAACGCGCCAACTTCAACGTCATGATCAACCACAGCACCATGGTTGACGATAACGCCTATGCCAAGCTGCACCAAAGGCCCAATAACCGCACCAGCCGCGACAAAGCTGCCACAGCCCAAGTTGCTAAAAACTGAAACCATAGCCGCAGGATGCACAACCGATGCCAAGCGCTCATACCCAAATGCGGCTGCCTCTTTTTGCCTGAAGTGGTTATTGCCGATGGCGATATGAACCGAAGGGTTAAGCGCTAACGCGGCCTCGACCTCTAGCAGGCAAACACTCGGCAAAAGTTCCATCTGATTGACGGGAAGCTTGCGGTCTGACACAACAACGCTGCTCCACCGGTGCGCAAGTAGCGCTGCATCAGCCACAACGCGCCCATGACCGCCCGCTCCAAAAATCAACAAAGGGGACGCTGCGTCAAATGGCTTGGAAGAACTCATGTCGCGGTCGTCAAGAGGGTACTTGTTGATTAGCTGTTTAGTAAGTGTTGGACTTGTCCAGCATCGAGCGGTCTAGAGCAACTGTCGTCAAAAAGCTGACGATGCGCGGTCCAGCCAATCCGTCGCCGTAGCTATTGTCACACGGCACTTTTCCAGCCCGTAGCGCGCTTGAAATAGCCGTGTAGATACTGTGAGCATCCGGTGCGACATCCATGACATTCGCACTTCTTTCACGCAGCCGCTGCCTGTCCCCCACATTGATGACTGGCGTTGCAAACGAAGCCGCCTCAATAATCCCGGCTGATGAGTTGCCCACCATTACAGAGCAGTGCTTCATGGCAGCGGCAAACAAACTCCTGTCCAGATGTTTGAGTTGACTTGAGCCTACAGGCAACCCGGTGTCAGCCAGCGCTTTGAGTATGTCATTCGAGCCAGCATCGGAGTTTGGCTCCAGCCAAATGACTGGCAACCCCGCTCTTTTCAAAGCCAGCAACAAGTTATGGGTTTGTGTGTAAGCGTCAAAAGCCTGCTGCACGACGGGATGAAAAACCGCCAGAATAAATGACTGATTTAGCGGCAGATTCAACGCCAGTTTGACGTCGTTGATTGGCTTTTCAGCGATTTCCAAAAGACCGTCCAGACCAGGAGCGCCAGTGATGCGTACCGTATTTGCGCATTCACCCATGCGTATCAAGCGTTCTTTTGACTCGGATGTTGCCACCAAGTGGTAATGACTGAGCTTGCTAATGGCATGCCTGACGGGCTCATCTACCGTGCCCGAGCGTTCACCGCCATGAATATGCACGCACACAATGCCAAGATGCAAAGCCGCAATTGCACCAGCCAGCATTTCGCCACGATCGCCCAGCAGCAGCAACACTTCAGGCTTTTCGCGCTGCAAAAGGGCTGTCATGCCAATAAGACACTCACCGATACCCACGGACATGCTGTGTGCTGTACGGCTCGCGACGTCAACCGGCACTTCACCACAAATTCGCAAACCAGCCGCACGAATGTCATCAATCGTCTGACCAAAACCGGGTGCCAAGTGCATGCCGGTGACTGCAATGCTAAGGTCAGCCACCTCTGAAAGCAGTAAAAGTGACGACTTCATCAAACCAAAGTCAGCACGCGTACCGCTAAGGTAAATAATTTTTCGCAAAGGCTTCGCGGGGCCGTTCATAGGCTGGCTGGGCGTAACTGATCCCACTGCAACACCGACCCAGCAGCAATCGCAGTTCGCGCGCTTTGACCGACAACACGTTGCAAATCGCGCGGTGCTATACCAGTCGCTGGCCGACGGCAAACGAGCTTATCAGCGGTGATGACCTCGTTTGCGGCAATGTTCACTGCCGCAACGACGCTACGCCTGGCGACGCGAGCCGTGTCCAGCTCTTCAGGCAAGGGGGCCTTAACACCATCGCCCAGCATGGCGCTAACGCGGCGAATGCCTTGCACCATCCGCGTAAATTCTTCGGGTTCAAGCGATGCACGGTGGTCGGGGCCGACCATGTTTTGATCAAGCGTCAGGTGCTTTTCTATGACGCACGCACCCAGCGCAACAGCTGCAATGGGCGCTTCAATGCCCAAGCTGTGATCGGAGTACCCAACAGCGACATTCAAGTCTCGCGCCATACTTTTCATAGCCAAGAGGTTGAGCGTGTCGTCGGGCGCTGGATAAGCAGACGTGCAATGCAACA
>JANMWH010000109.1:0-5160 GCA_031393945.1 Polaromonas sp.
GCGGGTATTCGCCGCCGCAGCGTTGACGCCATGGTGGCTGAAGAGGCGACTGTGGTGGCCTTTCGGCACCCGCTGCTTAACGCCGAGCACGCCAGCAAAATCAACGCTTTTGCCGCCAAGTACGAAGGCCAGAAGTACAACTACGTGGGTGTGATGCTGCAAGCGCCGTTCACCATCGAGCGGCGCGCCTGCGAGCTGCCTTTAGTGCCGTCGTTGGTGCGTGATTTTTGTATTCGCGGCATTGCTGCTGTGCAACTGGGCTTGGGGCGCAACGACCAGTTTTTTTGCTCGCAATACATTCTGGAAGCGTACCGAAGCGCGGGCCTGCCGTTAACTGATGCAGACCCGCGTTTGATCAACCCCGGCGACTTGCTCAACATGCGGGAGGGCGATGTGCCGTCCATCAAAATTTACCAGCCGCTGCAGTACGTGGGGCACTTAAAGTCGCCACCTGATGTGGTGGCGACTTCAGTGCAGCTCTAGTCCGGCGCAAAAATCACACTAGCTGCCCACGTGCATTGTGAACAGCGCACCATTGGACAACTTGCATTGCCCGGTGCCCAGCGTGGTCGAGTTCATCTGGTACTTGCAGTTGATAAAGCTGCCGCGGTTGCCCGCGCCGTTAGCTACGCCTTCACGTGAGGATGATCCTGATACGCGCGTTGCCTCACCACTGAAACTTTCACCATTGATGTTGGTGGTGAAGGTTCCCCGCCCATTCAGGTCATTCGTCACCACCGCACCAATCAAACCGTAGCGCTGCGCCGCCTCATTGGCAGGGTACAGCCGTGCGGCAAACGTGACCGGTAATGGCGCTGCCGAAATCGATGGCACTGGAAGGGGCTGCGGCGTGCTGTACACAGTTTGCGGCTGCCCGGTTTGCGGGTTGATTGGCACTACATAGCAGCCGGTCAGCGCTGCGCTTGCAGCCACGGTGCCGAGCAGCACTGCGCGGCGTGAAAACTGAGCCAGGCGATAAGACGATGAAATAACTTTCATATAAAACCAGGTTGCCCAAGCAAATGCTTGTGGGGGCAGTGTGCTGGTTTCTGCTTGTCTAGTCGCTTTAAACAGTACGAGTATTCAAATAAAATACTTGAAGTATTAAAAAAGGGTACTTCTAGCTGGCCTTAGCCGACACAGAGGTTAAATTAACGCCCGTCTCGGCTGCCGACCCAGTTGCTGCACCAGTCGAGCCCAGCATCTTCTGACCCGAAGCGCCGCAGGCATGGCAAAACTTGGCGAATGCACTTTTGCGCGTAGAGCAGGCACCGCAATGGTCAAACAAACCTATGCCGCAATGCGGGCAAAAATCAATTTCAACATTTTTCAAATCTACCGGTCGCTCGCAACCAGGGCACACATTTTTCGACAAACGGGTCAGCGCAGTGTCGTAACTCAACTCTTCCCTGCGCTGAAGATTGGGCATTTGCTCGGCCAGCTTTTGGCGCTCAAGGTAGCGGTTCAGCGACACAATGGCCTGCCGCCCAACCAGCACGGTCACCACAATACCAACAACGTAGCGCACATAGCCGCCGTAGCTTGGCAGGTACGGCACCAGCTCAACAAAAAATGCAAACAGCGCAAAAATAATAAAGCCCCACACAAAGGGCCAGTAGGTGCCTTTGCGTTTTTTCACGAATAGCCAGCCGGCAATCAGCAGCAGCGGTAGCGTCAGCGCCAGGCGGTATAAAAACACCCGCAACTCGACTGCTCTGTTAGCCACGTCGAGCTGCTTTTGCGCGGCGGCATTTAGCTCTTGCAACTTGGCTTGCGTGCGCTCGGCTGTTTGGCTGGCGTCAAGCGCTGCCTGCTGCTGGGCCTCAACTGCAACGCCCGCTGCGCGCTCTTTAGCTTTTAGTGTGTCGAGGGCTTTGGTGCGGGCAATCAGCTCTGTGTCTTGATCGGGCTGAGCAGTAGCGCGACGGGTTGAAAGCCAATTGCCAAAGGTTTCACTGGCTGCCGCCGTGTCGGCGCGCGCCGCGCTGCGTTTGAGCTGGGCCTGCTGAAGCGCAGCCTCTGCCGCCTCCCCGGCAATTTCAGACGCCTTGATTTCACTCTTTAAGGCGCTGCTGATTTTTTTGTCTGCAAAGTCATCAATGCTTAACGTTTTTTCGACCTGCGGTAAGTCACCCACCACGGCCGAGCCCAGCCCTATTAAAAAACTTGCAAATACCAGCGCCACCAGCCACAGGCCGCGGCGCATCCATTTTTCAGTCAGGCGAAGAGATTTGGTCATTGTGAATCCGTTGAGGTTAATAAGCGGGAAACGTGAGCGTGCAATATTTCAGGTGAGACTTCAGACGCAGCAATGGGTACACCGGCGTTTAATCCCACCCGGCTCAACAAGCCCCGCCGAAAAGGCCGGATCATGGCCACTTGCTGGTTGTTAACGCTTTCAACCCGGCTGAAATACGAGCCCCACAAATTGGTCAGCGCCATTGGAATCACGGGAACGTCCAGGCCGTCCCGCTTGGCGTTCTCCAAAATTTTCATGATGCCCCCCTTGAAGGCTTGCAGCTCACCGTCTTTGGTAATGCCGCCTTCTGGAAAAATCGCCAGCAGATCGCCGTTGCGCAGCACCTTGGCAGCGGCTTCAAACGCGGCTTCGTACATCACCGGGTCTTCGGCGCGCGGTGCAATCGGTATGGCTTTGACGAGTCTGAAGAACCAGCCCAGCACCGGCATTTTGAAAATGCGGTGGTCCATCACAAAGTAAATAGGCCGGGGGCTGGCCGCCATCAGCAGCACCGGGTCAATGAAGCTGACGTGGTTGCAAGTCAATATCGCTGCGCCTTGGGTGGGCAAGTTGTGGTCACCAGTAACTTTAAAGCGGTACACGCAGCGCGAAAGCATGAAGGCGACAAAGCGCAGCAAATATTCAGGCACCAGCATGAAAATATAAAACGCCACCACAGCATTGGCCAGGCCGACGAATAAAAATATCTGCGAAATCGTGAACTCGGCTTTGAGCAATGCGCCCGCCAAAATGGCGCTGACGATCATGAACAGCGCATTCAAAATATTATTCGCTGCAATGATCCGGGCGCGGTGGGTAGGCTGGCTGCGCAGCTGAATCAGCGCGTACATGGGCACGCTGTACAAACCGGCAAACAAGCTCAGCAGCGCAAGGTCAGCCATGACGCGCCAATGTGCTGATTGACCCAGGAAAGTGCCCAGGCTCATCACGCTTGAAGCAGGCAAGCCGCGCGACGCAAAGTACAAGTCGATCGCAAACACGCTCATGCCGATAGCGCCTAGCGGCACCAAGCCAATCTCAACATGGCGCTTGCTCAGCGTTTCGCACAGCAGCGAACCAGTAGCGATACCGATTGAAAACACCACCAGCAGCAGCGACGCAACGCGTGCATCACCGTGCAGTGTTTCTTTGGCAAAGCTCGGGAACTGGCTTAAGAAAACCGCGCCAAAAAACCACATCCAGCTGATGCCCAGCATAGAGCGAAACACCACGATGTTTTCTTTGGCTAGCTTCAGGTTTTTCAGCGTTTCAGTGATCGGGTTCCAGTTGATTCGTAAGCCCGGGTCAGTGGCGGGTGCCAGCGGAATGTACTGCGCTACTGCACGCCCAGCCAGTGCCAGCGCCACGCAGGCTACCGCTACGTAGGTGGGGCCAACATCTGGCGCGGCCACCAGCAAGCCGCCCACAATATTGCCCAACAAGATGGCCACAAAGGTACCCATCTCCACCATGCCGTTGCCGCCGGTGAGTTCGCGCTCGCTCAAGGCTTGCGGCAAATAAGCAAACTTAACCGGGCCAAACAGGGTGGAATGCAAACCCATTAAAAAAGTGCATGCCAGCAGCACCGGCACTTGCACGTCAACGTTGTTGCTCATGAAGCCTGCGGCGGCCACCAGCATGATGACGATTTCGAGATTTTTAACGAAGCGAATGACTCGCGTTTTTTCATATTTGTCTGTCAGCTGCCCGCTGGTGGCCGAGAACAACAAGAACGGAAATATAAACAGCGCACCAATCACCAGCCCGGCCAGCGCGGGTGGCAACCAGCTCACGCTGAGCTGGTAAGTCACCATCACGGTGAAGGCGAAATTGAACAGGTTGTCGTTGGCCGCGCCTGAAAACTGCGTCCAGAAAAACGGGGCAAACCGCCGTTGCCCCAGCAGTGCGAACTGGTTGGGATGTGGGTGCGGGTTTGATGCATCGGGCAGTGCCTCTGCGGTCGTTGCGGTGGTTACAGTGTTCATAGACATGCTCGAATCCTGGTAAATATTTTTCTGCATTGTTGTGGGTGACCATCACATGGCGGTAGTGTCAATATTCGCTGACTGGATTCTGCCCGGCTTTTTAAGCGGTGCAAAAGAGTGTTCAAAGGCCACTGCAGTTGCAGATCGAATCGCCGCAAGAACAGGCCATGCCGCCAGGCTGGCCACCAGGTGCTTCAGGCTGTGGCCCGACACCATTTCGGCAGTCAAGGCGTACACCTCGTGGTCAGCCGCTTCAAACAGCTTGGCAAAGGCGTAGACCGCTATCACCACGTCCCAGCGCACAGCCAGCGCCCCCGATAAACGTGGCAAGGTAGCCATCAACAAAATCAGCCCCATGCCGCCGAACTGAATCACCAGCCAAGGCAAGACGTTGCCTGATGCCAGCCAAACCCAAATGCTTAACGGGCCGAGCAGCAATACCGCGCCAGCAGTCGTCGCACCGGCTCTGTGGCTAATGTGGCCAGCGACAGCCAGGCCCAGCAACCCGGCAAATGCAAGCACCATGCCCAAGCGGTCAACGCCCAGGCCCGCATCATCAGGCCGCAAGTGGTACCACGTCGAAGCCGCCGCCGTGCAAACCAGCCCCGCGAAAAACAACGCCGCCAGCGCGTGTTTGGCAGTAACCCGTACGCGTTGAAGCAGGCTGTACACGCTGCAAAGTCCGGCCACGCCTCCTGCTGCAAAGGCAATGTTGCTCAACACGTCCATCGCGTTCGGCACGCTGAACCACCGGCGAGCATCAGCAAAAGCATGCTGATGTGAAGGTTGCGCAATGTCCGGGCCGAAGACGGCCAGCATCAACAGCGCTCCGGCAACGGCCAGCAGCATTTGCTCGAGTTGTTTCGTTTTAAAACTCAGTGAGTTCGGCATAGTTGCTTTCTAAGGAATCGAAAATTGCAAGAAGTGAAAGAAGTG
>JANMWH010000157.1:0-13109 GCA_031393945.1 Polaromonas sp.
CGTCATTGTTCGACAGGAAATTGTGCTGGCGATCATGGGCGGCATTTTTGTGGTCGAGGCGTTGTCCGTGATGCTTCAAGTGGTGTACTTCAAATACACCAAAAAACGTTTCGGTACGGGGCGTCGAATTTTAAAAATGGCCCCGCTGCATCACCATTTTGAAAAGAGTGGCTGGCAAGAAACTCAGGTCGTCGTGCGCTTTTGGATCATCACCATGCTCTTGTGTCTGGTGGGGCTTTCAACGTTGAAGCTGAGATGAAAAACCTATCGGGCAAAAAAGTTCTGGTTTTGGGTTTGGGTTATTCCGGCTTGGCGCTTGCGCGCTGGTGCGCCCGGTCAGGAGCCAGCGTAATAGTCGCTGACTCACGCGCTTTGCCGCCACAGCTCGCTACTCTTCGGGCTGAATTGCCGCAGGTCGTTTTTGTCAACGCTGCGCTTGATCCTGCGCTTTTTGAGTCTCTAGAGTTCGACATGGTTCTAAAGAGCCCAGGCCTTAGCCCAGCAAGCCTTTCGGCTCTTGTTGGTGCTGCTGCCGCTAGAGGAACCGCAGTTGGAAACGAGCTCAGCCTTTTTTCGCAGGTACTGCTGGAGCTGAAAGCCGAGCGCGGCTACGCCCCTGAAGTTATCGGCATCACCGGGACTAACGGAAAAACAACGGTGACTGCTCTCACCACGCAACTTATCGAACGTGCCGGAAAAACTGTCGCAATGGCGGGCAACATTGGCCCTACCTTGCTGGACACCCTGGCTAGCCACCTTGACGCATCGTCGCTGCCAGACGCCTGGGTGTTGGAGCTTTCCAGTTTTCAACTTGATGGTGTCGATACGTTCGAGCCAACGGTAGCGACCTTGCTTAATATCTCCCAGGATCACTTGGATTGGCATGAAACGCACGCCGCTTACGTCGCCGCAAAGGCAAACGTGTTTGGGAAGTCAGGCGTTTTGTTGCTCAACCGCGATGACCCGCAGGTTATGGGTGCCAAGCCAGTCGACGTCAAAGCAAAGCCGCAAAGAAAATACGTAACCTTCGGTATCGACGCACCGCAGCGTCCAGGTGACTACGGCATCGACACATCGAGTGGTATGTCGTGGCTGGTGCGTGCTGCGGAGCTCGACGAATCCATCAAGCTCAAACGTGGAAACAAGGGCGAGGCGGCTGAGCTTTTTATTCAGCGGCTGATGCCATTAGACGCACTGCGCATTTCTGGTTTGCACAATGCTGCTAACGCCCTGGCAGCGCTGGCGTTGGCTACCGAAGCCGGTTGCGCAATGGCGCCCCTGTTACATGGTCTTCGCGAGTATCGAGGCGAGCCGCATCGCGTGCAATCTGTGGGCATCGTTGATGACATCGAATACTTTGACGACAGCAAGGGAACCAATGTCGGCGCCACCGTTGCCGCTGTTACCGGCCTTGGCGTGAATCGAAAGCTGGTGCTCATTTTGGGCGGTATCGGCAAGGGCCAAGATTTTTCTCCGTTGATCGAACCTGCCGCGCGCTACGCGCGGGCCGTCATATTTCTCGGGCGAGACGCGCCGCTTATTCGAGTCGCACTTGCCGAGTTGTCAATCGTGATGGTGGATGCGGTTTCTATGGAACACGCGGTTAGCCTTGCGGCTGAGCATGCCTTGCCGGGTGATGCAGTATTGATGTCGCCAGCTTGTGCCAGCTTTGATATGTTTGAGAACTACGAGCAACGGGCTCACGCATTTTGTGAAGCGGTGCGGGCACTGGCAGCAGACTGTGGAGTTGCCCTGTGATGTTGTCTCGCGCGCTCTCTTTTTTCAGCGGCTCCCGGCGTGGCGCGGCAGGCATTGGTGATGATGCCGCTGGCGTGGTTTTGCCTGTCCGATTGGGCGTGCAACGAACGGGTCGTACTCGGGCTGCTTCTGTCAATGTGGTCGGTTTTGATCAGGCGCTGCTTTGGGTCGCGGTGGCGTTGTTGATGTTTGGCTTGGTCATGGTTTATTCGGCATCTGTTGCCATGCCTGACAACCCTAAATTTGCTCGCTACGCCCATACCCACTTTCTTTTCCGGCACGTGATCTCGCTGGTGGTGGCAATACTGGCGGCCTACCTGGCTTTTCAGATACCTGTTGCCACTTGGGAAAAATTTGCTCCTTGGCTGTTTGTCGTGTCACTGCTCCTGCTGGTGTTGGTGCTGGTGCCGTTTATTGGCAAAGGCGTCAACGGCGCCCGTCGCTGGATTACTTTGGGGTTCATGAACTTCCAGCCCTCTGAGCTTGCAAAGTTCGCTGTGCTGCTTTACGCCGCCGATTACATGGTGCGCAAGATGGAAGTCAAAGAACGATTTTTCCGTGCAGTAATGCCAATGGCTATTGCAATTGGCGTAGTAGGCCTGCTGTTGCTGGCGGAGCCCGATATGGGCGCTTTCATGGTGATTTCAGTTATCGCGATGGGGATTCTCTTTTTAGGCGGTGTCAATGCTCGAATGTTCTTCGTTATTGCGCTGGTAGTCGTAGTGGCGTTTGGGCTGATGGTGATGTTGAGCGACTGGCGGCGTGAGCGAATCTTTGCCTACCTTGATCCTTGGAGTGAAAAGTATTCGATGGGCAAGGGGTATCAGCTGTCCCACTCCCTGATTGCCTTTGGCCGAGGTGAAATTTTTGGTGTGGGACTTGGCGGCAGCGTGGAAAAACTGCATTGGTTGCCGGAGGCGCACACGGACTTTTTAATGGCGGTGATAGGCGAAGAGTTTGGCTTGGTGGGCGTGTTGGTGGTCATTGGATTGTTCATGTGGATGGTCAGACGCATCATGCACATTGGCCGCCAGTCGATCGCATTGGACAGGCTGTTTGCAGGTTTGACGGCACAAGGCATTGCCATCTGGATTGGTTTTCAGACATTCATCAATATTGGCGTCAATCTCGGTGCATTACCTACCAAAGGGCTGACCCTGCCCTTGATGAGCTACGGTGGTTCGGCGATCTTGATGAATTTAATTTCGTTAGCAGTGGTGCTGCGGATTGACTATGAAAATCGACTGCTGATGCGGGGGGCGCGGGCGTGAACACTCCCTGTGCATTAATCATGGCGGGTGGCACTGGCGGCCATATTTTCCCTGGGTTAGCTGTGGCTGAAGCCTTGCGCGACAAGGGGTGGCGCGTGCACTGGCTAGGCGCAAAAGGAAGTCCAAGCCAGCCGAGCATGGAAAGCCAGCTTGTTCCGCTGCGGGGTTTTGCTTTTGAATCGATTGAGTTTTCGGGTGTCCGCGGAAAAGGACCACTGACGCTGGCCTTGTTACCGCTGCGTCTGCTCAAAGCGTTTTGGCAAAGCATTCAAGTGCTTAGGCGCGTTAAGCCTTCGGTAGTGGTCGGTTTAGGTGGCTACATCGCGTTTCCAGCTGGCATGATGAGTGTTCTGCTCGGCAAGCCCCTGGTTTTGCATGAACAAAATTCAGTTGCTGGAATGGTCAATCGGGTACTTGCTACCGTGGCTGACAAGGTGTTTTTGGCATTTCCAGGTGCACTTAAAAACGGCGAGTGGGTTGGTAACCCCATGCGCCAAGGTTTTACTACGCAGCCGTCACCTGACGAACGATTCCTTGGCCGAACAGGGTCTTTGCGAGTTTTGGTGGTGGGCGGAAGTCTGGGCGCGAGAGGCTTGAACAGTGTGGTTCCACAAGCGCTGGCTTTGATTCCCGAAGCGCAGCGTCCAATCGTTACTCACCAAAGTGGCGCTAAACAAATTGATGAACTGCGTGCCAATTACCTTTCCGCAGGTGTCAACGCCTCGCTGACTCCCTTCATTGACGATACCGCGACTGCTTTTGCTCAGGCTGATCTGGTGATTTGTCGCGCCGGGGCAAGCACCGTAACGGAGATCGCCGCTGTGGGAGCCGCCGCTTTGTTTGTACCGTTCCCGGCAGCAGTGGACGACCACCAAACTACCAACGCTAAATTCTTGGTCGACCAAGGCGGCGGTTGGCTTATTCAACAGAAAAATTTGACCGCTGAGTTACTTGCAGATATGCTACAAAAAACAGAGCGATCAGCGCTTTTAAAACAGGCAGTGCAGGCTAAAAAGATGCAGAAAATTGATGCCACAGCACGAATCGTCGAAGTATGTGAGGCGTTTGCATGAAGCACGCAGTTAATCACATTCACTTCATCGGCATCGGTGGCTCAGGCATGTCAGGCATTGCTGAAGTGCTGCACAACCTTGGTTACGTGATTTCTGGATCAGATTTGTCAGATAGCGCACCTTTGCGCCGACTTGCTGCCTTGGGCGTAAAAACCTTTGTCGGTCACGCTGCTGAAAACCTCGCTTCGGTTGATGCGGTGGTGACGTCCACCGCAGTTCAAGCCGATAACCCAGAAGTCGTGGCCGCGCGGGAAAAGCGTATACCAGTGGTTCCACGCGCAATGATGCTTGCCGAGCTAATGCGGCTCAAGCGCGGCATTGCGATTGCTGGCACACACGGAAAAACCACCACCACCAGCTTGGTCGCCAGTATTTTGGCAGAGGGAGGGCTCGATCCCACTTATGTGATTGGCGGCCGTTTGAACAGTGCTGGCGCTAACGCAAAGCTGGGCGCGGGTGACTACATCGTGGTGGAAGCAGATGAATCTGATGCATCGTTTTTAAACCTGCTGCCCGTGATGGCAGTGGTCACCAATATTGATGCTGACCACATGGAGACCTATGGGCACGACTTTGAAAACTTGAAAAAGGCGTTCGTCGAGTTTTTGCATCGCATGCCGTTTTACGGCACAGCCATTTTGTGCACAGACGACGCTGCAATACGCGAAATTCTGCCGCTGGTGACTTGTCCGGTCACGAGTTACGGCTTTGGCGAAAGCGCGGAAGTGCGGGCGGTTAACGTTCGCCACGTTGGAGGGCAAATGCACTTTATTGCCCAGCGCCGAAATGGCGTTGTGTTGCCAGACCTCGACGTAGTGCTTAACCTGGCCGGTGAGCACAACGTGCTCAATGCATTGTCAGCTATCGCAGTCGCCGTTGAACTCAACGTGCCTGATGCGGCGGTGCAAAAAGCGCTGGCAGAGTTCAAGGGAGTAGGGCGCCGTTTTCAAAGCTATGGCGAGCTGCCAGCACTTGGCGGTGGAAAGTTCACGTTGATTGAGGACTACGGCCACCACCCAGTAGAAATGGCCGCAACGCTGGCGGCAGCGCGTGGCGCCTTTCCCGGCAGTCGCCTGGTGCTGGCATTTCAGCCGCACCGCTACAGCCGCACCCGCGATTGTTTTGAGGATTTTGTCAAAGTAATTGGGCAAGCCGATGCGGTGCTGCTGTCAGAAGTCTATGCAGCTGGCGAGCAGCCGATTGTTGCGGCGGACGGTCGCGCGCTGGCCCGAGCAGTGCGTGTCGCAGGCAAGATTGAGCCCCTTTTTGTTGATGCGATTGAGGCCATGCCGCAAGCCATCATTGACAGCAGTCGCGCGGGTGATGTGGTGGTTTGTATGGGTGCAGGGTCTATCGGCGCTGTGCCGCAAAAAGTAGCTGATTTGCTATTAATAAAAGAGCGCCTTGCGCCCGTAAAGGTTGGGCTATGAGCCAATTTAATGCTAACTTTGGCAAGGTAGCTGTGCTGATGGGCGGGAAGTCGGCAGAGCGAGAAGTCTCGTTGATGTCCGGTACCGGCGTATTGCAGGCGTTGCGTGCCAGTGGTGTTGATGCGCACGCCTTTGACCCCTCAGAACGTGAAATGAGTGAACTCAAGGCGGAAGGCTATGCGCGTTGCTTCATTGCATTGCACGGCAGGTTTGGCGAGGACGGAACGGTTCAAGGAGCGCTTGAGCTTATGGGGATTGCCTACACCGGATCGGGCGTCATGGCATCTAGCATCGCTATTGACAAAGCCATGACGAAACGCGTTTTGATGTCGGCTGGTTTGCCGATGCCAAAGCATGTCATGCTCACCCGCGGTGCTTACACCTCAGCCGACACATCTGCAGCGATTCAAACGCTGGGCTTACCGCTTATTGTCAAACCGTCGCGTGAAGGTTCATCCCTCGGCTTGAGCCAAGTACAGACCGCAAACGACATGCTTGCTGCAGTGGACCGCGCTGCTGCCATGGACGCAGATGTCTTGTGCGAGCAATTTATTGACGGAGATGAGGTCACTTGCCCGGTATTGGGTGCAGGCGATTCCGCCCGCGCCTTGCCGGTTATTCGTATCGTTGCTGCCGAGGGCAACTACGACTATCACAACAAATACTTTACTGACACCACTCAATATGTCGTGCCTTGCGGCTTGCCAGCAGGAGAAGAGCAAGCAATACAGAAAATGGTGGTCGATGCTTTCCGGTCTTTGGGTTGCCGCGGCTGGGCTCGGGCCGATGTCATGATTGACAAGCGAACCCGCAAACCCTATTTGCTGGAGATCAACACCTCCCCAGGCATGACCAGTCATTCGCTGGTGCCAATGTCCGCTCGTGCGGCCGGCATGTCTTACGAGGCGCTTTGCCTTGAAATTTTAAAGTCAGCGTCGCTTGATTACCCAAGCAGTAGGGGGGTGGGCGCATGACGCGTGCTTTGCCCTTGTCGGCGCCCCTTCCGGCAGATGTCAAGTTGATGAACTTGGCTACCCTGCTGCTTGGCGTGTCGTTGTGCGCACTGGCGTTGACAGCGGTTGTGTCTTGGCTGATGCGCCAGTCCTTGTTTAACCTGGGCGCCATCACCGTACAAGGCGACATGGCGCATAACAACGCCGTCACCTTGCGGGCAAACGTTGCACCTCGATTAACGGGCAATTTTTTCACGGTGGATTTAACCCGTACGCGTACTGTATTTGAATCCGCGCCGTGGGTACGCCAAGCCGTTGTGCAGCGTCAGTTTCCGAATCGTTTGAAGGTGGTATTGCAAGAACACCGTGCAGAAGCGCTATGGGGACCCGAAGGCGACGCTCGGCTATTGAACAACTTCGGCGAAATTTTTGAAGCTAATCAAGATGAGGTCGATGCAGTGGACTTGCCGCAGCTGAATGGTCCGCTGGGTCAAGCGCCTCTGGTGCTCCAGGCTTATCGGCAGTTGTCTCCCCATTTTGAAAAACTTGACGTTGCCATTGAGCGGCTTGAACTCACTGGGCAAGGAAGTTGGCGCGCCAAGCTGGACAGCGGTGCAGAGCTGGAGTTGGGCCAGGGATCTCTAGCTGACATTGACGCACGCACCCAGCGCTTCATTGCCACTTTGACGCAGCTGTCGAGTCGATACGGCAAAGACCTTGAATCGGCCGACCTTCGTTATAGCAACGGTTATGCCGTGAAGCTTCGCGGGGTTACCACGCTCAACCCTGGCGACAAAGAAGACAAAAAAGTAAAAAGGTAAAGCTATGGCCAAAGAATACAAAGATCTGGTGGTGGGGTTAGACATTGGAACCAGCAAAGTCATGGTGGTGGTTGCCGAGGTGATGCCGGGCGGAGAGCTCAAGCTGGCAGGCTTGGGTATTGCCGCCAGCAACGGCTTGAAGCGTGGTGTGGTCGTCAATATCGATGCGACTGTTCAGAGCATTCAGCAGGCGCTTAAAGAAGCCGAATTGATGGCGGACTGCAAAATTTCGCGTGTCTATACCGGCATCACTGGCAGTCATATTCGGGGCATCAATTCAAGTGGCATGGTCGCCGTGAAAGACAAAGAAGTAACGCAAGCCGACGTGGCTCGCGTGATCGAAACCGCCAAGGCAGTCAACATCTCGACCGACCAACGCTTGCTGCTGGTTGAGCCGCAAGAGTTCGTGATCGACGGCCAGGATGTGCGCGAACCCATCGGCATGAGTGGCATCCGTCTGGAGGCGAAAGTGCACATCGTCACTGGTGCGCAAAGTGCGGCCGAAAATATTATCAAGTGCGTTCGGCGCTGCGGCCTGGAAGTTGATCAGTTGATGTTGAACCCGCTGGCGTCAAGCCTGGCGGTGCTAACCCAAGACGAGCAAGAGCTTGGGGTAGCGCTGGTAGACATCGGCGCCGGTACAACTGATGTGGCAATTTTTACTGGCGGCGCTATTCGCCATACCGCCGTGATTCCGATTGCCGGAGACTTGATCACCAGTGACATCGCCATGGCTTTGCGCACACCGACCAAAGATGCAGAAGATATAAAAGTTGAAAGCGGTTTTGCCAAACAGTTACTGGCAGACCCTGACACGCAGGTTGAGGTTCCGGGCTTGGGAGACCGAGCGCCCCGGATGCTCAGTAAGCAAGCGCTGGCTGGCGTGATTGAGCCGCGTATTGAAGAAATTTATCAGTTGGTGCAGCAAGTCATTCGCGAGTCTGGCTATGAAGAAGTGTTGTCGTCAGGCATCGTGATTACCGGTGGCAGTGCGGTTATGCCCGGCATGGTGGAGCTTGGTGAAGACATTTTTCTCAAACCCGTCAGGCGCGGAATTCCTCGTTATTCAAACTCTTTGCACGACATGGTGGCGCAGGCGCGTGCGGCAACAGTCATGGGCTTGCTCGAGGAAGCACGCCTGGCGCGCATGCGTGGCTACAAGGTGTCGCAAAAAGCGGGCAGCGTACACAACGCTTTTGGACGAGTCAAAGACTGGTTCGTCGGCAACTTTTGACGCGTATTGATATGAAGCACTACCCATGAAACATTACCCACCTTTTGTTCCCACCGCACCGCCACACACCCGGTCAGGAGGCGTTGATCCGCCCTCATGAACATCTACCCAACTCTCAATGTAAAACAAAAACGTATTTTTTAGGCAACTGCAAATTAACTGAACAGGAGGCTCCCCATGAGCATCGAAATGATTGAAGTCGAAGAGTTCAACCAAGGCACACAAATCAAGGTGATTGGTGTCGGCGGCGGCGGCGGCAATGCTGTCGGCCACATGATTGCTTGTGGCGTGCAAGGCGTGGAGTTCATCTGCGCCAACACCGACGCGCAGGCACTGACGCGCGGTAGCGCACACAAAACCATCCAGCTGGGCGGCAGCGGGCTGGGTGCGGGCAGCAAACCAGACAAAGGCCGCGACGCGGCTGAAATGGCTGTTGACGATATTCGCGCGGCCATTGATGGCGCGCACATGCTGTTTATCACCGCCGGTATGGGCGGCGGCACTGGTACCGGTGCAGCGCCGGTTATCGCCCGCATCGCTAAAGAAATGGGAATACTGACCGTGGGGGTGGTCACCAAGCCGTTTGAGTTCGAAGGTGGCCGGCGCATGACCAATGCCGATTTGGGGCTGGCCGAGCTGGAAGCGAATGTCGATTCATTGATCGTCGTGCTCAATGAAAAGCTGCTTGAAGTCCTGGGCGAAGAAGTAACCCAAGATGAAGCTTTTGCGCACGCTAACGACGTGCTCAAAAACGCGGTGGGTGGTATTGCCGAAATCATCAATGAATACGGCAACGTCAACGTCGACTTTGAAGACGTACGCACCGTGATGGGTGAGCCAGGCAAAGCCATGATGGGCACTGCTGTAGCCAGCGGTCCTGATCGCGCCCGCATAGCAGCTGAGCAAGCTGTGGCTTGCCCGCTGCTTGAAGGAATTGACCTGTCAGGTGCCAAAGGCGTTCTGGTGTTGGTCACTGCCGCTAAAGGGTCACTCAAGTTGAGCGAGTCCAAGCTGGCCATGAACACCATTCGTGCCTATGCATCTCCTGATGCGCATGTCATCTATGGCGCTGCTTATGACGACAAGTTGGGCGAAGACATTCGCGTGACCGTTGTGGCGACAGGCCTCAGCCGGCAAGGAGTTCGCCGCCACGCGCCGCCGCTGCAGGTGTTGCGCACGGGCACTGACAATGTGCCATTCAATGTGCCCACGCTCAATGCAGTCGCTGGTATGGGCATGTCGGGTCAACCGTCAATGGGTTCTGGTTCCGGCCAGCCTGACTACGGCAATATGTCGGTGCCAAGCGTGTGGCGTACCAACCGCACGCAAGCAGCTGCCAAGGTGGATGCGCTGGCCTCTGGCGGTATGGATGACTTTGAAATCCCGGCATTTCTCAGAAAACAGGCAGACTGACTGTAAGACTGCGGCCTCTGCCACAGGCAGAGGGCGTCAAAAACCCTGGGCATTCGGGAAAACTTAAAATACAGGCATGCTTGCCCAGCGAACTCTTAAAACACTTACCAAAGCGGTAGGTGTCGGCCTGCACAGCGGCCAGCGCGTCGAGCTCACGCTTAGGCCCGCTGCGGCGGACACGGGTATCGTGTTTCGGCGGGTTGACCTGCCGCAACCGGTTGCTATTGCAGTGTCTGCCACCGCCGTCACTGACACCCGACTGGCCTCCACCGTTTCAAACGGCAGCGCCAAAGTACTCACAGTTGAACACCTGATGTCTGCCTGTGCGGGTCTTGGCATTGACAATATGTATGTCGACATCACGGCCGAGGAAGTTCCCATCCTGGATGGGTCGGCGTCGTCATTTGTTTTTTTGTTGCAATCTGCAGGCATTCAATTGCAAAACGCTCCTAAGCGTTTCGTCAGGGTTTTGAAAACCGTAGAAGTACGTGAAGGCGAAGGCCCCACTACCAAGTGGGCACGTTTTACGCCCTACGAAGGCTACAAGCTTAGTTTTGAAATCGAATTCGACCATCCTGCGGTAGATTCAACTGGCCAATGCGTTGAATTTGACATGAGCACGGGTTCTTACACCAGAGACATCGCCAGAGCCCGCACGTTTGGTTTCACCAAAGACGTCGAAATGATGCGCGCTAATGGCTTGGCGATGGGCGGCGGCTTGGACAACGCCATCGTGATGGACGACTACAAAGTGCTCAATACCGAGGGCCTTCGGTACAACGACGAGTTTGTCAAGCACAAAATTCTGGACGCCATGGGCGACTTGCACTTGTTGGGTAAACCACTGCTGGCGGCGTACAGCGCGTTTCGCTCCGGGCACGCGCTTAACAACAAGCTGCTGCGGGAGCTTTTGTCGCGCCCCGACGCCTATGAAGTTGTCACCTTTGACGATGAAAAGCGTGCGCCGCGCGGCTTTGCCACGCTGGCGCGTGCCTGGTAGGCAAGGGGTACGGCATGCTTGTTTTTCGCTGGTTGGTTTTACTGATGTTGCTTGGCGCCGTGGTGTCGTTTATGTTTTATGCGGGCACCGGGCAAGAGCGATTCAAACGCTACGGTTTGGTTCTTTTGAAATGGACGTTAATTGCGGGCCTGGGCTTTTTCGGTGTGCTGATTTTGGAGCGCGTCGCCTAACGCTCAACGCGCTGATGTCAGTAACTTCGGCCGGCTTTATATGCAGCGCTCGACTTGGGCTTGAGTAAGGTCGCTGCAGCCAAAATAGCGTTTGAGCGCCCGGCATGGGCATGCGTGATGGCCAATCCCAGCGCATCGGCCGCGTCTTTTCCCGGCAGAGCAGGCAGCTTGAGCAAACGCATCACCATTTGCTGCACTTCAGCCTTCCCAGCTTTGCCATAGCCCGCAACGGCTTTTTTCAATTGCAGCGCGGTGTACTCGGCTACTGGCAGGTTGCATGAAACCAGCGCCGTCACGCATGCCCCCCGGGCTTGACCGAGCAGCAGTGTTGCCTGCGGATTGACGTTGACAAAAACAATTTCGACGCTTGAGGCGTCTGGCTGGTAGCGCTCCACAACTTCGCGCACGCCATCAAACAGCACCTTCAGGCGTGCCGGTAAATCGCCGCGGTCGAGGTGCGTGGTTTTAATCGTGCCGCTGGCCACGTAACGCAGGTGCTGTCCGTCAACGTCGACCACGCCAAAGCCAGCTATTTGCAGTCCAGGGTCGATTCCTAAGATACGCATACGCTATAAAATAAGGAGCTGCTCGCGCCTTTATCAATTGGGCTAGAGGCTGATTTAATCACTAAATTAGATACCAAAGTACCACCGAACAGAGTGAAAGAACACAGGCGCCGCAAAGCACAGCGCGTCTACCCGGTCAAGCAGGCCGCTGGCGCCAGTGACTGATTTTCCTTCGGCGCCCCAGTTGGTGATGCCTCGGTCGCGTTTAAGCGCCTTCATCACCAAATGGCCCATCGAGCCGGCTACGCACGCAATCATCGCCATCGCCACAGCTTGTGCCGGCTTGAAGGGCGTTAGCCCGGCCATCAGCCCGCCGACCAGACTTGCGACCACCACGGCAATTGACCAGCTAGTCCAATTAAAACTCTTGCTGATGTCTGGCGCGCTGGGCGCTTTGTTCAGGCGCTTGCTCACCAAGTGCTGCACGATCATGCAGGTTTGAACGACAAATACTAAAAAGAACACCAAAAACGCATTTTTGCCTTGGTAGTTTGGAAACTTCAGCAGCAGCAGCGCCGGCACATGGCTGATGCCGTAAATACACACCATGATGCCCCACTGCAATTTGGCGTTGCGCTCCAGAAAATGCCGCGTATCACCCGCCAGCGCACCCACCACCGGAATAGCTAAAAAGACATAAACCGGAATAAACACAGTGACCAAGTCAAAGTGTCGCGTAATGACCAGCGCAAACTGGATCGGCAGAACAATAAAAAAGGCAATCACGAGGCTGTGATGATCACCCTGCCGAGTGGGTGAAAGCGTGATGAATTCACGCAGTGCAAAAAACGCAACCAAACCAAACAGCACGGTCGCCACTGTCTCGCCCGCTGCCCAGCCAAGCCAGAACACGGTTGACATCAGCCACGAAGTGCGCAGCAGACCGTTAAAGTCTTGCAGCTTTTGACGATTTTCCTCGTCATCAGCGCTTTCTTTCATAGACATCACAAAAGCGTAAACGCTCACGGAAAGCAACAGCCCGAACACGATGATGAACAACAATCCAACCTGCTGAGACGGCGTCAGGTTACGCAGAAAACTGGTCATCAGGCGTCTCTCAGGCCAAGCACTGCCAGCCTTGCGCGCGTTAAAAATTCACTGCGCTCTTCGGCCGCACCCAATGCGATCGGTGCGCCAAAAGTCACTGAGCACAAAATCGGCACGGGCACGATTTCGCCTTTTGGCATTACACGCTGCACATTGTTGATCCATGCGGGTACCAAGACAACGTGCGGAAACTTCTGCGCCAGGTTGTACAAGCCAGACTTGAATTTTTGCGGCTCCTCCTGGTTACCGCGGGTACCTTCTGGAAACAGAATGATTGAGTCGCCGTTTTCAAGCGCCTTCATCAGTGGATCTAAAGGGTCCTGATCACCCGTTTTAGCGCGGTCGACATAAA
>JANMWH010000176.1:0-3270 GCA_031393945.1 Polaromonas sp.
GAAGATTGCGCCTGCACTGGCCGCTGGTAACTCAGTGGTATTAAAGCCCAGCGAAAAATCACCATTGACTGCGCTGCGTTTGGCTGACTTGGCGCTGCAGGCAGGTATACCGCCCGGCGTATTCAATGTCGTGCCCGGCTACGGCCCCGAGGCTGGCTCGCCATTGGCGCTTCACATGGATGTCGATTGCATTGCTTTTACGGGCTCAACCAAAGTTGGCAAGCAAATTCACGTTATGGCGGGGCAAAGCAACCTCAAGCGCGCCTGGACAGAGCTGGGCGGCAAATCGCCCAATATCGTGTTTGCTGACTGTCCCGATCTTGATGCGGCGGTTCGGGCTGCGGTGGGGAGTATTTTCTTTAACCAGGGGCAAAGCTGCAATGCACCTTCGCGGCTCTTGGTTGAGGCCAGCATCAAAGACAAATTTCTTGAAAAAGCCATGGCGTTGGTACCGTCGTTTTTTCCGTCGAATCCGCTGGATACCGCTTCTGTCATGGGCGCACTGGTAGACCAAACCCAACACGAAAGCGTGCTGCGCTAAATCGAAGTGGGCAAAAAAGAAGGTGCGCAACTGGTGTCCGGTGGCCAGCAAGCCATGATGGAAACCGGCGGGTGCTACGTGCAGCCAACTATTTTTGATGGCGTTCGTAACGACATGACGATTGCCCGCGAAGAAATATTTGGCCCGGTTTTATCCGTGCTTTCATTTACCGATGCACATGACGCGGTGCGCATAGCCAACCAAAGTATTTACGGCCTGCAGGCCGGCGTGTGGACGAGGGACATCAACAAGGCCCATGGCGTGGCCCGAGCCTTGCGCGCAGGCACTGTTCACGTCAACCAATACGACGAAGACGACATTACCGTGCCTTTTGGCGGCTACAAGCAAAGCGGCGTGGGGCGAGACAAATCGTTGCACGCCTTTGACAAATACACCGAAACCAAAACCACCTGGATACGCATAGACAGTCCGGTATAGCTGGATTTTTTTCATTCTTTCTTGGCCCATTTTTCAGGAGTAAACCATGAACGCACAAACGCAACAAGAATCAGCAGCTCACCACGCATTGACTGCACACAGCAATGCCGCTTGGCACGCACGCCGCCTGGCAGCTACGCCGCGTGGCGTGGCGGTGATGGGTGACTTTTTCATCGACCACGCCAAAAACTCGGAGTTTTGGGACATTGAAGGCCGACGGTTCATTGACTTTGCAGGTGGCATTGCCGTGCTTAATACCGGTCACTGTCACCCCAAAATTCAGGCCGCGATTGCTGCTCAACTTCAGCGCTTTACGCACAGCTGCTACCAGGTGGTGCCCTACACCGAATACGTGTTGCTGGCCGAGCGAATCAACGCCATCACGCCGATTGAAGGTGAGCTGAAAACCGCATTTTTCTCAACCGGCGCCGAGGCGGTTGAAAACGCCATCAAGATCGCGCGGGCCCACACCAAACGCAGCGGCGTAATTGCGTTTGGCGGCGCATTTCATGGTCGCAGCATGTTTGCCGTTGCCATGACCGGCAAGGTGCAGCCCTACAAAGCCGGTTTTGGTCCTTTCCCGCCTGAGATTTACCACGCGCCTTTTCCGTGCCACTGCGCCTCGCTGGACGAGGTCAAGCACGCCATGACGCAGCTCTTTAAATGCGACATTGAGCCCAGCCGGGTAGCCGCTATTGTTTTTGAGCCGGTGCAGGGCGAGGGCGGCTTTAACGTCATTCAGGCTGAAGCGGTGAAATGGCTGCGCCAGTTGTGCAACGAGCACGGCATTTTGATGATTGCTGATGAGGTGCAGTCCGGTTTTGCCCGAACCGGCAGGATGTTTGCCATGGAACACTTTGGCATTTCGCCCGACATGATGGTGATGGCTAAAAGCCTGGCGGGCGGCACCACGCTGTCGGCTGTGGTCGGCAAGGCCGCCATCATGGACGCAGCAGCCCCGGGCGGTTTGGGCGGCACCTACGCGGGTAACCCTCTGGCCATAGCTGCCTCGCACGCGGTGCTGGACATCATTGCTGAAGAAGGCTTGATTGAGCGGGCCAACGTGCTGGGCAACAAACTGCAGGCGCACCTGAAGCAGCGGCAACTTACTGACAAACGCATCAGCGACGTGCGCGGCTTGGGTGCCATGGTGGCCTGCGAGTTTGCCAACCCAGCCACTGGCGAGCCAGACGCCGACCTGACCAAAAAAATTCAACAACAAGCCTTGCAGCGCGGCTTGCTGCTGCTGACCTGCGGCGTGTACGGCAACGTGATTCGCTTTTTGTTCCCGCTGACGATTCAAGACGACGTATTTGCCGAGGCACTGGGTATTTTGGACGCCGCCTTCAACGCCGTGACCGCATGACAGTTTTTGACTATGCAGGCCGTGTAGGGGAGCTGCAGGCTCTGGGCATACACAGCCTGCTGGTGCAGTTCGCCGACATTCACGGGGTGGCAAAAGGCAAGCTGGTGCCCGTCACGGCGCTGCGCGATTGGGTTGAAACTGGCGCGGGTTTTGCCGGTCCCAGCATTGCCGGAACTGGCTTGCCCCGCTTTGGCGAGCGCAGCGAATACTACGCCCGCGTGCAACCAGAATCCATTTGCATCTTGCCCTTTATGCCCGGCGTGGCCCATGCTGTGTGCGATGGTTATGCAGGCGGGCAGCCGCTAGACACTTGCTCGCGCCAGTTGTTAAAGCGCCAGGTGGCGGCGCTGCAAGCGCAAGGCTTAACACTGTGCGTGGGCATTGAGCCCGAGTATTTCTTACTCAACCGTGATGCCACTGGCCATTGGGCAGCGGCTGACCAGCAAGACAAACTCGCCAAACCGTCTTATGACTTAAAAGCAATTCACCGCCACCAGGCTTACCTTGAGGACATGCGGGCTACGCTGTCGGCGCTAGGCTTTGAGCTGGAACAAACAGACCACGAAGACGCTAACGGGCAGTACGAAATTAACTACCGGTTTGACGATGCCTTGGCGGCAGCTGATCGCTACATGCTTTTCAAGGTGGCAGCGCACGCCATCGCTGAAAAGCACGCTATGGTTTTTAGCTGTATGGCCAAGCCGTTTGCCAACACCCCGGGCAGTGGCCTGCATTTTCATTTAAGCCTGCGCGACGCAGCGGGCAAAGCCGTGATGGCCGATGCCCATGGCGCCCTGGGGTTGAGCGCTACAGGCCACCAGTTTGCCGCCGGTTTGCTGCACCATGCCGATGCGTTGGCCGCTTTGTGTGCGCCTACCGTTAATAGCTACAAGCGCTTGGCATCGAGTGCCAGTTTGTCGGGCAC
>JANMWH010000207.1:0-5573 GCA_031393945.1 Polaromonas sp.
AGCCCCACCAGCTCGCCGCTGGCAGTGCGCGCCGTGACGATGGTGACGCCCGTGGCAAACATCCCCAGCGACGCACGAAACTCAGGGGTAGAAAAACCGGGGGGTTGCGCTTTAAGGGTAGGTGATGATGATGTCGGCATAAAAATATTCGTAGCAGTGGGTATTTTGCCTTAGCGTGGCAAACTGCCCGGCGTGTGGGGTGGCCTAAACTTGGGTATGGTTTTTTATCGCTTGATCGGTCTGGTTGCTGCTGTCGTTGTGGTGTTTACCTCTGCCCACGCCGCCCCGCCGTGCGACGAGTTTGCAGCCAGGTTGCCCAACGTCAAGCGCGCCCTGTGCGACTCGGCCAAGCTGGTGGCCAGCCCCGCAAAATCGGCGCTTGGCCGCTCGATTTATATGCGTGACATCAAGGCCGACATCAAGGCAAACATCAAAACCGAGGCCAGTGCACTGCGCGTGCTGGTGATTGGCGCCATTCATGGTGACGAGCCGTCGTCTGCCTCAGTTGCGCTGCACTGGTTGCAGTTGGCAAGCGAAGGTGCGTTTGACACGCCGCAGCCGGTGCACTGGCGGTTTATTCCGGCACTCAATCCTGATGGCTTGCTCAGCCAGCCGCCGCGCCGCGTGAATGCCAACGGTGTGGACTTGAACCGCAACTTTCCCACGCCCAACTGGCAACGCGACGCCAAAATTTATTGGGAACAACGCACCAGCAAAGACCCGCGCCGTTACCCCGGCATGCAGCCGCTGTCCGAACCTGAGTCAAAATTTTTGCATGAGGAAATGCAGCGCTTTAACCCGAACTTGATCGTCAGCATTCACGCGCCGTACGGCGTGCTCGACTTTGACGGCCCAGTGCGTAAAGGCTTTGTGCCGCCGTCAAAACTTGGCCGCTTGTATTTGGACCAGGTCGGCATCTTCCCCGGCTCGCTAGGCAACTACGGCGGCGTGCACAAAGGCATACCTGTGGTGACTGTTGAGCTGCCCAACTCCACCCGTACCCCGCTAGACGCCGAGATGCGCCAAATGTGGCTAGACCTGCTGCGCTGGATGTCTGAGCGCATGGGTGAGCGGGTAGGCGAGCGGGTAGAGGGCCGACAGGGCGTGGCCCCGCTGCGCACGCCGTGACACTGACCAGTCGTGCTACCCGCCAGTCAGTCAGTCAGTCACCCAGTTTGGCGTAGCCAGCGCAGCGGCCCTTCATTTCAAGGCCTAATCCGCTTGTAGCCGAATCAATTCAGGCGTAAGCAGCTATTAAATACATAGTATTCAATCAGCGTCGCCCCCCGCTTTAGCTGCGGGAAAGCGATGATGTACTTCGCCGCGCGGCTGCTTAAACTTCTGCTTACTTGTTTGCCTGCTTGGCGGCTCAACCGGTCATTGACGCCCGCTGAAAACAGCTGCACGCGATGCTGATTCACTTTGGTTAGATCCGCTTAATCCCGCTCATTTCCGCTTAGTCCCATTTAATCCCGCTTAGTCCGATCAGCCCTGCCCAGGAGGCACCTTCAACATGATTTGCACCCCCTTCAAATTTGGCACAGTGCCGGTTTTGCGTCGGCTTGCCGCGCTGGCCATGGCGGCGTTGATGGCCACCGCAGCCGCTGCGCAAAGCACGGCCCCTGCCCCGTCCTCTGCTGCATCACCGGCAGCCGCTGCCGCCCCTGCACCAGGCAACACGCTAAAAATCGGCATGATTGGCCCCTTCACAGGTGGCTCTGCCGACTTTGGTATTCCGATGCGCAATGGCGTGCAGCACGCGGTTGACGAGATCAACGCCGTCGGCGGCTACCTGGGCCGCAAGCTCGAGCTGGTGGTCAAAGACGACCAAGGCAACCCCGATGTGGGGCTGAAAGCATCGCAAGAACTGGTGGCTGAAAAAGTCGACGTCACCATCGGCTTTTGCAACACCGGCGTGGCCGCCAAGGCACTCGAGGTGTACCAAAACGCCAAGCTGCCGCTGATTATTCCGTGCGCCACTGGCACGCCGCTCACCGCCAAGTACCCGGCCGCTGACAGCTACATTTTTCGCACATCGGCGCGCGACGCAATTCAAGTCCCGTTTGTAGTCGAAGACATCACCACCAAACGCGGCTGGACCAAAGTCGCTGTGTTTGCCGACACCACCGGCTACGGCGAGGCCGGGCTAAAAGACATTTTGGCTGCGTTAAAAGCCAAAAACCTGGAACCCGTGCACCTGGCGCGTTTCCCGGTCGGCGTTAAAGACCTCACGGCAGAGCTAGCGGCGGCACGCGCCGCCGGTGCCAACGTGATCTTCAGCATGACGGTAGGCCCCGAAAACGCGGTGATTGCCAATGGCCGCAAAGCCATCGGCTGGAAGGTGCCGCAGGTTGGCGGCTGGCCGCTGTCGTTTCCGTTTTTTATCGACGGCGGCAAAGACGCCGCCGAGGGCGCGATGATGGCGCAAACCTTTATTGCCGAGCCCAGCAACGAACGCCGCGCGTCGTTTTTAACCAGCTACGCGCGCAAGTACAAGCTCAGCAAAATCACGGTGCCCGTAGCCGCCGCGCAGGGCTACGACGCGGTGTACATCTTGCTGTATTCGTTGTTCAGCATTCGCGATGGCAACGCGTCCGGCGCAGCCATTAAAAACGCGCTGGAAACCAAGCAGCGTGTGTACTACGGCGTGGTGGCCACGTACGAGCAACCGTTTTCCAGCCAAGACCATGACGCCATTACCCCCAACATGCTGGTGTTGGGCATGGTAAAAAACGGCGCAGTGACGTTTGCCTACCCCGAAGACGCCAAACGCAACTTGTTTGTGCAGCGCAAGCAGTAGTTTTGGCTTAAAAGGGCCTAGAGCGGCCAAGAACGGCTAAAAAGCGGCTAAAAACAGCCGTTTTAAGCATTAAATCGGCCTGCAGCCCAATTAATACGGGCGCAAGCAGCTATAAAAATAGTAGTAAAGCTGTGGCATCAGGCGGCACAAAAGGGGCGGCTTCCAGGGTGCTGACTGCCGCTCACCGTTTTGCAAGCCTGCTTTCTGTCAGCCAGCTGCTTCGCTGCGGTTTTAAGGCCGTGCGCTCAGCGTCGCGTCAAATAACGAATCGTTTGTCAAACCAGCGTGTTGCCATTTATTCGTTAGTCGGATACAGTAGTAGTCGTTATATAAACGCTAAAAGTTGAAGCTATGGCTACTACGGCAAATACGATTGACCACACAACGCTTGAAAGGCTGGTCGAGGCTGGGGCGGTTCGTGGCGCTGACGTGATCGGCCATCCAGGTGGTTGGGGTGTCGTCGTCAAGTGCGGCATGACCGACCGCGCACTTGCTGCCAGGCGGGGTGCTGTCCGCAACTTTCGTAAATTTGAAACCCTTGTGGGCTACCTGAAAGGCGTTGGCATTTCGCAATACAACGTCAATGCGGCCGACTTCGACGCAGAATTGCTGAAGACCACGCGGGTGCGGCCGGACTCATCCGAGCGCATGCGCAGCGCGTTTGAGGCTAAAGCCCACACCGACTGGATGCGCGAGAAAGTAGCTGCGTCGCTGGCTGACCCACGACCCAATATTCCCCACGTCGAGGTCATGGCGCAGGCGCAAGCGCTGATCGATGTCAAGCGCAAACAGCATGCAAGCAAAGCCGCGCCTTGAATGGCGGCCACAGGCCAGCGCTGACTTGTTGGAAATTGTGGGCTACATCGCCGACGACAACCCGGACGCGGCACAGGCACTGAAGGACGAGATAGAAAGCAAAGCCGCAAAGCTGCCAGATCACCCGAAGCTCTACAAACCATCGCCTCGCGTCAAAGGCATGCGCGAGCTGGTCGTGCGCAGCAACTACTTCCTGCTTTATCGGGAAACACCAGACTTGGTGGAAGTAGTGAGCGTGCTGCATGCCAGGCGGCAGTGGCCACCCTTCACAAGAAAGTAAACCAAATCTCTGATGAAGAAGCGGCTTGTTCAGAATGACTTGAACGAGCTTGACGACGTTAGCGCAACTATTCGGCGAGCCAAATTGCCGCTTTTTGCTTCGCACCCACTTGATAAACACCGCGCCTTGGCGCTGGCTGTGGCTTGACGGGTGCGTAGCGCCTGTCCAGCCAAAGCCTTCGGTCAGAGCTCATATCCCAATCGACTAGACTTCTCTGAGTTGTAATACACCCCAGCAACGGGTTCCGGTCAGAGCTCATATCCCAATCGACTAGACTCCGTCCGCGATAACCCCTTGATTTATCAAGGGGTTTTTCGTTTCCCGGCTTTGATTTTTCATGGATTTCTGGCAGCGCTTGTTTGATTTCAAGTGCGATTTTTAACGTCTTTAGCGCAAAACCCACTCGCCGTGACACTTAATCTCGGCGTACATGGCGTCTGGCGCAAGGTCTAAATCGCCAGGCCAAGTGACTGCTCCCGCCTCAATTCGCGCTTGCGCAAAAACAATCGGGTCTTTCAACGCTTCAAAAACGCCAGTCAGGTGACTGGGCTCAAAACGCACCCGTCCGGCGGTGCCGTCCGCAAACCGCACCTGCAATGCCATGGGCAACACAGGCTGAACATCTACAACGTCATATTCCATGGCGGCCTTACTGTAAGGGAGCAATTTGTTTTGGCTGCTGTTTGTTCATGCACAGCTGCCAGTCTTCGAGCAATTCAGCTTGGTGAAGTTCAGCCCAGTCCAGCACCAACATTTGCGCACGGCGGGGCAACTTTCCAGTGGTCAACGTCAACAACCGAATGTCAATGGTTGCTCTGAACTCCGCATATTCCACATGGAAATGCGGCGGTGCATGGTCATTGAAGTACATTCTGATCACAAGGCCGTAGAAAAAGCTGATGGTTGGCATGAATGATTAAAGTGGCGGCTAAAAAAGGTCGAACTGGTCTGGCGCTTTATTTGCAGGCTGCTTGGCTTGGCCGTGATAGGAAATGATGCGCTCGTATTGCTTATCGGTAAATTGCAGCACGTTGACCTTGCCGCCTAGCGGTAATGTATTTTCTACCTTTTTGCACAGCGTATCAACCTGCGCCTGGCTGGTGCAAAACCGCATGTAGACCGAAAACTGCGACATCGCAAAACCGTGGTCGAGCAGGCCGTTGCGAAAGTCTGTCGCTGCTTTGCGCTCGACCTTTTCAACCACAGGTAAATCAAACATGACTACCAGCCACATGAGTCGGTATCCTGAAAGCATTGACCTACCTCCATGTATTTACCTCCATAAAACCTTTTGCGACTGTGGCCGCTATTCGTCGCCCAGCGCTGCAGCCAGCGCCAGCGGTAACCCGGGCAAAGGCAAGTCCAGCTTGTCACGCTCGCCCAAGTAAACCTGTGCCAATGACGTACACAGCTTTTGCGCGCACACCATCACGGGCGTGGCGCCAGCGTCGGTTTGCATGTCGTCGTACAGCGTGCGAACCAAGGCGCGTTTGCTTTCGGGGCTAACTTCGGTTTCACCGTTGCGTTTGAGCTGCCATACCTTTAAATCAATCATGGGGCGAAAAGGCTCCATCAGGTCATCAACCAGGCGCATGGCGTTGTTGTCGTTGCTGTGGTGCAGGCCAATGCCGGGGTGCAGACCGGCTGCCACGACGGCGCGTGCGGTGGTGGCGCGCA
>JANMWH010000215.1:0-2846 GCA_031393945.1 Polaromonas sp.
GCCCACACTTTGTACAAAAACTCCCGAATCTCGTCGCGCACAGGAATGTCTTTGAGCATGTTGCGCATCTCGATGGTGAACTGAATCGCCATCGTTTCTTTTTGCTCCATTTGTTGAGCGACCGATACGGCTCGCGCCGCATTTCCGTTTTCACTCAAAAACTTGGAAAGAAATTTTTGAAACTCGTCGTACACCAGCTGAAAGACGCGCCTGCCGGTTTCGGGGTATTGCTCGATCACTTGCACCACGCGCTTGACCTCAACTTCAAGCGCGCCGCCCGATATGTCGGCGTTAAACCCGAGTACGCACGAGCCCATGCGGTCAATCAGTTGGCGAGCCGGGTGCTCAAGCGAGCCAAAAAACTCTGGCTCTGAAAGCGCCAAGCGCAGCACGGGCATTTGAAGCCGCGCAAACCACACCCGAATTGCAGCGGGAATGCGGTCTTCCGCCAAGATGGCCTGAAACATCAACGCGACAATTTCAATGGTCGCTTTTTCACTGGCGCTGGTGGCAGCCTTTTTAAGCTCTGTGGTGCGCTGGCGCATGGCGCTGGCGGCCTGCTCAACGTGAACTGAGCCATAAAACTGCCCGGGCACATCCATTTGAACCGTCTGGCTGGAGCCGCTTGACCCCGACCTTGCCGCCCCGTTCATCGCTTGAACCAGTTGGTGCGAGGGACGCGAGGCGCGTGTATCGTCGAATCCGGCAACCTGGTTGGTGAGCAGCCGCTTTAAGGTGCCCATCACACCCTGAGCACGCATTCGAGCCCTGGCTAGCGGCGTGGTCGCGGTTTGCATTCGGGTTTCGTCCTGCGGACTTCCTTGCTGCGAATAACCCACGGGGTCGCCCTGCCCTGGCCGATTTCCGCCGTCGCTTGACCGCCCGCCGCTATCGCTGTTGGAGTCGCCGTCGAAGTCGCTGTTTAAAAGACTTCCTCCGCTCACACGCCGTATCAGGCTGCCGCCCGGCGCGCCGTCACCCGCGCCATACGATGCGCCACCACGGTTATTGGAACCCGCGCTCGCGCCGAAGGCTTGCTTACCTGAACCTGAACCTGAACCTGAACCTGAACCTGAACCTGAACCTGAACCTGAACCTGAGCCTGAGCCTGAGCCTGAGCCTGAACCTGAACCTGAACCCGAGCCTGAACCATTTGGCCGACCAGCAACGGACAGTTTTAGCGCATCGGCTTTGCCGGTAAGCGACGACGGCGAACGCTTGACCAGCGGTCGCAAATCGATTTCAGCCATCACGCCGTTCAACACCAAAAACTCATTGGCTGCGTGGTACGCCACGAGCAAGTGCTCGGCCAGCAGCGTTTGCACCAAGTCTTGTACCAACGCCCAAGTAGGCCGCGGCAGCTTGGCCGCTACCCATTGCTCAATGACTAGGCGGGCCAGAATTTCAGGCCGCAAAATGTCTTTTTTGGGCAGTTCAGCGACTTGCTCCAAATGCTGAATGCGAAGCCGCAAATCGTTAAGTTCCCAGCTAGCAAAATCCAGCAGCCGCAAGGCCAGCCTCGACGCAAGGATTTGATCGTCCATCACGTCGTTATTAACCAGCTCGAAGCGAGTGGTTTCAAGACCAAATTGAGCTGATCCTGAACTTGCGTTCGCCGAATCCGACGTTCGCCACACCGACAGCAAGCCGCTACGCCAGCTAGCGGCCCCCGCCTGAAACGCCAATTGAGCGTCTCGGTGGTACTGCATGTCTCTGGCACTGCCGGGCTTGTTGACTAGCTCGACCAGACGGTCAGAAATGGCCTTGCTGATGACGGGCAAGACCTCGCAGGCGCGGTCTGTAAACAGTTGCCGTGCTTGTAAAGCTAGCTTGTAGTGGTCGGAATAACTTGAAGGCACAGATTCAAAATAGGTGACGCGCAAGCTTACACTGTGGCGCCCGAGTTCGGGTCATTTGGGTCTTCTTCTTTTTTGGCGCTGATTTTGACCAGGTCTTCGCGCTTGATGCCCAGCCACATGGCAATGGCTGCCGCCACAAACACTGACGAGTAAATGCCAAACAAAATACCAATCGTGAGAGCCAACGCAAAATAAAACAGTGTCGGCCCGCCGAATAACAGCATCGACAGCACCATTACTTCGGTGGAGCCGTGAGTGATGATGGTGCGGCTGATGGTGGAGGTGATCGCGTTGTCAATTATCTCGGTGGTCGTCATCTTCCGGTAGCGCCGGAAATTTTCGCGAATCCGGTCAAAAATAACTACAGATTCATTGACCGAATAACCCAAAACGGCCAGCACTGCGGCCAATACTGACAGCGAAAATTCCCACTGAAAATACGCGAAAAATCCCAAAATGATGATCACGTCGTGCAAGTTGGCGATGATGGCCGCCACGGCGTATTTCCACTCAAACCTGAGGGCGAGGTAAATCATGATGCCGACAATCACCATGGCCAGCGCCTTCAGACCGTCTTGCGCCAGCTCTTCACCCACAGACGGCCCCACAAATTCGGTGCGCCGCAATTGAACTGCAGGGTCGCCCGCTTTGAGCGCGCCCATGACCTTGTCGCTTTGCTGGGCGGTGCTGACGCCTTTTTGCGCGGGCAGGCGAATCATCACATCGCGTGACGTGCCAAAGTTTTGTACCTGCACATCGGTAAAGCCAAGCGACGCGACGGTGGTGCGGATTTTCTCGACTTCGGCGGGCTGCGAATAGCTGACCTCCATCACGGTGCCGCCGGTGAATTCCACCGACAGATGCAATCCGCGCGAAAACAAAAAGAACACCGCCAGCGCAAACGTGATGAACGATACGGCGTTAAACCAAATCGCGTACCGCATGAACGGTATGTCTTTTTTGATCTTGAAAAATTCCATGACTTGA
>JANMWH010000231.1:0-7144 GCA_031393945.1 Polaromonas sp.
AGACGACCAGAAAGCGCAAGCACTCGGCATGATTCGGGTGGTTGACGAATCAGGCGAGGGCTACCTCTACCCGCAAGAAATGTTTGCACCTATTGCGATTCAAAATGCGCTTGAGGGGCAGTTGCTTGCTGCTTGAGAGAGCCAATCCTAGACATGCGTCCATCCACCGCTTTAGCCTCGTACCGCGCAGATGTTCTGAAGGCTGCTGCTCGCCATAAAACCAGCAACGTGCGTCTGTTTGGCTCTGCATTAGAAATCCAAGCCCACTCATACTGACCCAAGCACCATTAATAAAACAAGGAGAAGTCAATGCTCAAAAAATTTATCGCGTTTCTAGTAGGACTCATCGGATCATTTGCAGCCTTGATCGCCATCGCAGCGACGTTGCACGTACAACCCCGAGGGGCTTTTTGGTTGTTTTTGTGCGTCGCTGTAGGACTATTTGCTACTCGTTTTGTTTCCAATCCTAGAGAGCACCTTGAAGCGGCTTCCAACGTAGTTAGACCTGCAGTCAAAGGTTGGTGGGCACTAAACCCCCGACTGCGGTTAGTGCTTGTGGCCGGTTTCATTTGGGCAGTGGCAGCGTTTTTAATTCAAGACCAATACGAGCGGGACTTGAAATGGATTTTGATTCCTCCCTTGGCCTTACTTGCGCTGCATTTCGGGGAAAGTCTTATGGTTAGACGTAAGGATGCCAAGTAAGCCAGCTGCATACTACCGAAAAGCATGATTGCCGCTCAAATAAATAGTGATAACAGCGCTCAACTCAATCCTCTACTTTAGGCAGAGAGAGTAAAGTCCGAATCCGAATTCATTCCCCCACCCCGTCCTGGCTGGGCTTGAAAAAGTTGGAGGAGACGGATTAAAAAATCTAGATGTCCGACGACTGCGAAGCCGACTAGTTTCTAGATTTTCCGTCTCGCCTGAATATTTCAAGGAACCGCGCAGCGGCTCAGACTGCGGGTCGCCTTTCTTTTGGTTACTTTTCTTTGGCGAAGCAAAGAAAAGTGACTTGCCGCCGGGCAAGCCCGGCAAACCACGTGAAGGCAAACCGCTACAAATAAAAGAGCCGCTCGCGCCCAAATTCATTGATCAAGACACCGATCAAGCACTAAGAACCAACTCAAAATCAGCCCTTGCAAGCTCACAAACGCTTTCAGGCTTTGCAAACCGCTTAGTGCCCAAAAGCTATTACCCTCTCAGCCGCTCAGGCAGTTGCCGTTCCACAAACAGCGTTTGCACCTCAGCCACACTCAAATAGCGCCCATCCGGGCTGTCTTTACCCATTACTTTCAGCAGCACCGGGAACTCGCCGTTCATCAGGCCGCGGTCGACTATGCGCCGTTTGCCTTTTGCGCGTTCAAAGTTGGCGTCTAAAAATCGGTTGACTTCGGCCAGGTTCAGGCCAGGTTCCGACTTGCCGTCGCCACTAGTTTTGGGGCTGGCGAATTCTTGCAGTCGGGCGAGTTGCTTTGCATCGACTTTTCCCGCCACATCCAAAATGCCAGAGCCAACGCCTTTTTTATCGAACGGGCCGTTGCGCAGTTCGTTAAGGCGCACGCCGTGCAGGTTGGTTTTTAGCACTGCCACAGGCCCCACGCCGTTGGCCACCATGGCAATTGCGTAGATGCCAGGCGCGGTCAGTGCGGGAGTGCTTTCGCCGTGTTTAACCACGGCACCGATAACGCTGACCATGTTGGTCAGCGGCTCAACATCGTCTTGCAACTTGCCGTCAGCAACAAGCGCGCGCAAAAAAGGGCAGGGGTTGCCGCTAGAAACTGGTAATTGCGAAGTTGATTGTGTATTCATTCTTGCTCCAAAGAATTTTGAGAGTTAGTGGCCGGCATTCCCACCACAACCGCTTCAGTTTGCCACGCTGCGCCCTGCCCTGCGCTATTTTTTCTCGTCTCCGCCTGGAATCACCGCGTCGGCAACTGCGCCCACTGCTTTGCCACCCAGCCTGACTGTGCCAATGGCGGCGTCGGCAGCCAAGCCCACTGTGCCCACAGCCACTGAACCAACAGCGTCAGCTATGGCCAGCACCGTGCAGCCCTGCAGCGCGCATAAGCTGGTGCCCACCACAGCGAGTAAAAACTTCAATGCCTTCATGTTCTGCTCCTGAAGAGAATGACCCTAATTTTAAGATGCCTACTTTTCGACACATCAGTAGCTGCGCGATACTTTTTTACCAAGTAATAAATGGTTGACTGCTGCCAGAAGCACCGTATTCTTAGCTACTGTATTAATAGCTGATTGCGCGCGTATTTATTGAGCGACATCAATATTTCGACCTTGAAAATATTCAAACAAGAGCCTAAAGCGCTGCATGCCGACTATTGCCATATGCAGCGCACCGCCTACATGCTGTGGCGATGTACCGTGTTTCACTGACATTTGTACCGCTTGGCTGAATGAAGCCACTGTTGTACTAAAAGTCAGAAAACAACATGCAACCGATCTTGTGGCAGCAAATCTACAACCCGTTCGGCAACATGACGATATCTACCCTGCTGGGCGCTGTGCCGGTGGTGCTCATGCTGGCGGGCCTGGGCTTTTTGCTTTTGGCATTCGATAGCACCGGCCTGCCTGGTAGGCGTGCTGGTCACGGTGCAGGCCTGCGTGTGGCCGTTTACCTTGATGGTGGTGAAGCAGCAGGCAATTGCTCTCGGGCGGTTTTCTGACGCGCCTTGCAAGCCTTGGCCTGCAAACATTTTTTGCATCGATGCAATCATGGCGCATCAATGAAAAACCCACTATCCATCCAAGGAAAACCCATGACCAAGCCAGCCGTGCCGCCGGGGCAGCAAGCTATCAATTCTTATCGCCTGTCGCGCCGCGCAATGGTGCAGGTCAGTACTGCTGTGGTGGCCGCACCGCTGGTGGGATGCGCCTCTGAGCCCACAGCCAATTCGCCAGGCGACGTTGCAGATGGCAGTGAACCCAACCCCGTCATGATGCGAATAGACCTGCAAGTCAATGGCCAAGCCTACCCACTGACCATCGACGGCCGCACCAGCCTGCTGGATGCGCTGCGCGAAAACATGAATCTGAAGGGCTCTAAAAAAGGCTGCGACCACGGCCAGTGCGGAGCTTGCACGGTGTTGGTCGACGGCAAGCGAATCAATTCGTGTTTGACCCTGGCAGTCATGCACGAAGGCCAGGCAATCACTACGATTGAGGGCTTGTCGAATGGCGAGGCGCTGCACCCCATGCAGGCAGCTTTTATCAAGCACGACGGCTTTCAGTGCGGGTATTGCACGCCCGGTCAGATTTGCTCGTCACTCGGCATGCTGGCAGAGGCCAAGGCCGGCATGCCCAGCCACGTCACTCAAGACCTGCAAGGCGCAGGCAGCGCGCTCACCGATGAAGAAATAAGAGAGCGCATGAGTGGCAACATTTGCCGCTGCAGCGCGTACCCCAACATCGTGGCGGCCATCCGCGACGTAGCAGGAGCAGCAGCATGAAATCGTTTACCTACGAGCGCGCCGCGTCACCGGAAGCCGCCGCCGCAGCGGCAATGGCCAAGCCGGGCGCCAAATTTATTGCAGGTGGCACCAATTTGCTGGACTTAATGAAATTGCAAGTCGAAACGCCGCTGCACTTAATCGACATCACTCGTCTGGGGCTAGACAAAACTGAAGCGACGCCAGATGGCGGCGTTCGCATTGGCGCGATGGTGCGCAATTCAGACTTGGCGGCTGACCCGCGTATTCGCAAAGACTACGCGGTGCTAAGCCGCGCATTGCTCAGCGGTGCGTCGGGCCAGCTTCGTAACAAGGCCACCACGGGCGGCAACTTGCTGCAGCGCACGCGTTGCTACTATTTTTATAACACGGCACAGGCTTGCAACAAACGCACGCCGGGTTCAGGTTGCTCAGCCTTGCAGGGCTATAACCGCTTGCACGCGGTGCTGGGGACGAGCGACCAGTGCATTGCCACGCACCCGTCCGACATGGCCGTGGCCATGCGTGTGCTGGACGCGCGGGTTGAAACCGTTATGCCCAGCGGGGCTAAACGCGTTATACCGATTGCCGACTTCCACCGCTTGCCGGGCAACACCCCGCACATTGAGACCAGCCTGCAGCCGGGCGAGATGATCACCGCTGTAACGCTGCCGCCACCAGTTGCTGGAAAGCATGTTTACCGCAAGGTGCGTGACCGGGCGTCTTATGCATTTGCTACGGTTTCAGTAGCGGCTATTCTCGACGTTTCGGGCGGCGTGGTGCGTACGGCCCGCATGGCATTTGGCGGGCTGGCACACCAGCCATGGCGTGTGCTGCAGGCAGAAACTGCTTTGGAGGGTGCGCCAGTCAACGCAGCCAGCGCGGACGCAGCCGCAGCACGTGTCCTGCAAGGCGCGCGCGGCTTTGGTCACAACGATTTCAAAATACCCTTGGTGCGCAGTACATTGCGCGCGGTGTTGACCGAAGCCTGACTTATCCAAACCGAAGGACATCACCATGCAAATGAACGCACCTGCCCCGCGCAACGCACTTGACGAAAACCGTCAGGGCCTGATGGGCAAACCCCTTGACCGTGTTGACGGCCGCCTTAAAGTCATGGGCAAAGCGCCCTACGCGCACGAAATGGTAGAGGGCGGCGCAGCAGCCGCTTATGGCTTTATGGTGCAAGCGACTATTTCTAAAGGCACGGTCAGCGCCATCAACACCAGCGCCGCCGAGCGCGCACCCGGCGTACTGTTGGTGATGACCCACCTCAATGCACCCAAGCAAGCCGCATGGGGCCCGATTACCCTGCCTGACCGCTATGCGCGGTCGATTCCGCAGCTTAGCTCCAGCAAAATTGAGTATTACGGGCAGCCAATCGCGTTTGTAGTGGCCAACTCTTTTGAGCAAGCTCGATCTGCCGCAAGCCTCGTGACTGTCAAATACACCGCGGCCACAGGAGAGCATGAAATGCAGAGCCGTCTGGCGCAGGCCGAGCTGCAAAAATCGTTTTTTGGTGAGCCGCTCATTGATGGCTCTCAAGTTGATTTTGAAAAGGCGTTTGCCTCGTCGGCAGTCAAGGTAGAGGGCCGTTTCACCACGCCCGCCCAAGCCGCCGCACCGATGGAGCCGCCCGCCACTTTTGCCTACTGGGAGGGCAACAAGCTCACTGTTCATTGCTCTGCACAGCTGATCAACAGCGCTCAGCAAGGCGTGGCTTCTACGCTGGGCATACCGTTGGGAAATGTGCATTTGGTCAGCCGCTACATCGGCGGGGGGTTTGGCAGCAAGCTGCCGATTTACGGCGACGTGATTTTGACCGCGCTGGCTGCGCGTGAGCTGCGGCGCCCGGTTAAAACCGCACTTACCAGGCAGCAGATGTTTCACGTCACCAGCCACCGCAGTGACACTGTGCAGCGTCTTCGCCTGGGTGCCTCAAGCGACGGGAAACTGAACGCAGTCGGCCATGAGGCGTGGTCTAACGGCGCGCGCTACGATGATTTTTTTGAGCCGTCGGCGCTGCAAACCCGCGTGCTCTACGCCGCCCCTGAACGATACACGCCGCACTATTTGGTCAAGCTTGATTTGCCGGTATCGGACTCTACCCGCGCGCCGGGCGAATCGGTTGGAATGCTGGCCATTGAAATTGCCATGGACGAGCTGGCCGAAAAACTCAAACTGGACCCAATTGAGCTGCGCGTGCGCAACGAGCCCGCGCAAGACCAGGACAAAAAAATTCCGTTTTCAAGCCGCAACCTGGTAGCTTGCATGAAGGACGGCGCTTCCCGCTTCGGGTGGGCCCAGCGCAACCCCGTGCCCGCCCAGAAGCGCGAAGGCCGATGGCTGGTGGGCATGGGCATGGCAGCGGCTACCCGCGCCAACGTCATGATGCCGTCCAAGTGCGACGTGGCACTTGACAGACAAGGCGTGCTGACTGTGAAAATGGCGATGACCGACATCGGCACAGGCAGCTACACCGTGTTCACGCAAATCGCCGCTGAAATGATGGGCCTACCCATCGAGCGGGTACGCATGGAACTGGGCGACAGCAACTTCGCGGCCACGCCAGGTTCAGGTGGCTCGTGGGGCGCCGCCAGTGCAGGCTCGGGCCTGTTTGATGCGTGCACAAATTTGCGTGAAAAGCTGGCCACCAAAATGGGCGTGAATGTGGCCGATGCTGTATTTGCCAAAGGCAACCTCACAGCCGCAGGCAAAACCGAAACGCTGGGCGCGCTGGCCGGTACGCTGGGCATGCAAGCCAACGGCGAAATCAAACCCGGCGCCATGGCCAAACAGTTTTCCCAGCAGGCTTACGGCGCTCACTTTGCTGAAGTGCGCGTGAACATCGACACCGGCGAAATCCGCGTGCGCCGCTTGCTGGGCGTGTTTGCAGCGGGTCGAATACTCAATGAAAAAACTGCCAAAAGTCAAATCTCAGGCGCCATGATTTGGGGCGTCGGCTCGGCCCTGCATGAAGATTCCATCATCGACAAACGCGACGGCCATTTTGTCAACCACGACCTGGCCGAGTACCACGTGCCGTCGCATGCCGACATCCCCAAAATCGACGTGCACTTTTTGACTGAGGTGGACGACAAAACCAATCCGCTCAAAATTAAAGGCGTCGGCGAGCTGGGCATTTGCGGCGCTGGCGCTGCGGTGGCCAATGCGGTGTACAACGCAACTGGCGTGCGGGTGCGGGAGTTTCCGATCACGCTGGACAAGATTCGAGCGGGGCTGGAAGCGAATCGGGTGGTTTGATGGTGGCATTCAATGCTACATATTTAATAGCTTCTTGCGCCTGGATTTATTGGGCCAGGGGCCTATTTGATGCCTGAAAAGCGGCTTCTCCCGCTCTTGGAGCCGCAAACGATTAAACCGCTGCCCGCAGCGCCGACTTCGGCCTGAACACTTTGCACACCTCAGGCCGGGTTTCAATGTACGGCCCGCCAATCAGGTCAACGCAGTACGGAACAGCTGCAAAAATGCCGGGCACGATTTGCTCGCCTGCTTCGCCTTTTAAACCCTCCAGCGTTTCAGCAATGGCTTTGGGCTGACCCGGCAGGTTGATGATGAGGCACTTGTCGCGCACCACCGCACATTGCCGCGACAAGATAGCGGTAGGCACAAACTTCAAGCTGATTTGACGCATCTGCTCGCCAAAGCCCAGCATTTCTTTGTGTGCTACAGCCAGCGTG
>JANMWH010000238.1:0-4838 GCA_031393945.1 Polaromonas sp.
AGGTCGCAGCCAAACTGGTCTTCGCGCGGCAGGCTCAAGGCGTTGACCCGCAGCACCATCGCGCCAGGCTCGCTTCTCTTGTGCAAAAGCGCTGGCGGCTCTTTGCCAATCATGAGGCGCGACAACGACGCGTTTGATTCATTAGCCGGGCTGCACACCCCCGTTACCCGGCCACCCCGGAGCACCGTGCAAGCAGTGCACAGTGCGCGAATTTCATGCAGCTTGTGGCTAATGTACAAAATACTGCAGCCCTGGCTAGCTAACTGGCGCAGCACGTCAAACAGCTTGTCGACCGCCTGCGGTGTCAGCACCGAAGTGGGCTCATCAAGAATCAAAATTTTGGGCTGGGTAAGCAGCGCCCGAATAATTTCTACCCGCTGCATTTGGCCCACGCTGAGCGAATGCACGTGCCGCGCCGGGTCAATGTCCAGGCCGTAAGCCTGCGCGGTGTCGGCAACACGCTTGGACACAACGGCCAGGCTTTCGCTCTTACTCAAACCCAGCCACACATTTTCAGCCACGCTCAAGGTGTCGAACAAGCTGAAATGCTGAAACACCATGCTGATGCCCAGCGCACGGGCTTCTTGCGGGTTGCCTGGCAAGGCCAGCACACCATCGACTGCCATGCTGCCCGCGTCCGGCTTGACCGCGCCGTAAATAATCTTCATCAGCGTTGACTTGCCCGCGCCGTTTTCGCCCAGCACCGCATGAATTTCGCCGGGTTGCACCACTAATGAAACGTCGCTGTTGGCCACCACACCAGGGTAGGCCTTGGTGATGTTGCTCAGTTGCAGACGGGGTACAGATTGGGAAAGAGTCATTCGGGTGAATTGGTATTTGTCAGTTTGCTCTGTTGTTTTTACTTGCTGATGTTTACTTGCTGATGTTTAGTTACTGGTGTCTGGTTGCTTCGAATCGGCTGTCAAACTGTGTTTTAGCCAAAAAATGGGTATTTTTTATGTGTTTGAACCAACAAAATCGGGCGCAAGCAGCTACGTTTTTTGTAGCAAATTAGCAACCGACTTTACCCGCTCCCGCAACCAGCGCGAGGCACTCGATGCATGCGTGCGCTCGTGCCACAACTGGTAGTACATCATCCGCGGAAATTCGATCGGGCAAGGCAGTATTTTCACGGGTAGTAATTTGGCGAACCGCTCACAGTACTGCCGGCCGGTGGTCATGATGAGCAAACTTGATGCCACCATCGACGGCATCAGCCCAAAATGCGGGCAGCGCACAGTAATGTTGCGGCGCAGGCCAAGCAACGCCAAGTGCTCATCAATCACGCCTTTGGCTCCCAAGTGCATGGCCGCAGGTGCGATGTGCTCTGCGTCCAGCCAACTGGCGGGGTTAGCCGAGTCCCATTTGCGGCGCGCGGCCGGGTGATGCTTGCCCACCATGCACACTACGTCGTCGGCAAACAAGCGTCCTATATGCAAATCGTCAGGCGGCGTTGTCCAGTTACCCACCACGATGTCAACCCGGCCTTGTGCCAAGTGCGTCTGGTAATCAAAGTCGGCTGACAGCGGCTGAATGTCAATTTGGCAACGCGGCGCCTCCACCTTGATGTGCGCGACCAGCTGCGGCAAAAACAACGGGTCCAGGTAGTCGCTGGCGGCTAGCCTGAAAGTGACTTGCGCGCTGCTGGCGTCAAACTTTTTTACATCACTGAACAGCATGCCTGCCGTCTGAAGAATGCTGGCAGACGGCGCCAGCATGCGCAGACCCGCATCGGTTGGCACCATGCCGCCGCCTGAACGCACCAAAATAGGGTCGCCCGCCAACAGCCGCAAGCGCCTGAGTGCGGTGCTGACTGCACTCTGGTGCATGCCAAGCCGCATGGCTGCTCGGGAAACGCTGCGTTCGGTAAGCACGGTGTTCAAGATCCTTATAAGATGAAGGTCGATCTTGTCGAAAAGCACCTGATCTTTCATACGATCTTTTGAATACAGCCTATACAGCGTTTTATATGTAGATACTGGGCAAAAGCCCTACCCTGTCAGCATGCCAAGCAAGCCCAACAGCAGCCCCCAAGACAGCACGACGCTGCCCACAAGCGTCGAGTCAATCAAACCACTGCGGTTTTTGCGCAATGCCAAATCCGTGGTGCTTGACAATGTACCACCCAGCCGAACGCTGCTTGACATGCTGCGTGAAGACATGGCCTGCACCGGTACCAAAGAAGGTTGCGGCGAAGGCGATTGTGGCGCTTGCACGGTGGTGCTGGGCGAAGCGGTTGACGGTGAACTACAGTTAAAAGCAGTCAACAGCTGCATACGCCTGGCGCATTCTATCGACGGCATGGCCTTGTGGACCGTTGAAGACATTGCCACAAACGACGGCACGCTTCACCCGGCACAAGAAGCCCTGGTGCAGTGCCACGGCTCCCAGTGCGGCTTTTGCACCCCCGGTTTTGTAATGAGCATGTTTGCCCTGTATGAAAATCAGGTTTGTAAAGGTCGCACAATTTCGCGAGAACTGGCGCAAGAAGCGCTGTCAGGCAACCTGTGTCGCTGCACGGGCTACCGGCCGATTTTGGACGCCGCGCAGCAGATGGCCCAGCTGCCGCTGGCTGCCATCGACTCCGCTAAAGTGCTACAACAATTAGAGCTGCTCGCGCCCGTACCTATTCGGCTAAAGGCCGATTCGGCATATAAATTGCCGCGTAATCTAGCCGCATTGCTGGCTGCCAAAGCTGCTGCGCCACAAGCGCAAATTGTGGCGGGCACCACTGACGTCGGCCTGTGGGTGACCAAGCAGCATTTGCAATTTAATCGAGTCATCGACATCACCCAAGTCAGTGAGCTGCGCCGCATTGAGCACTACCCGCACCATGTCGCCATAGGCGCAGCAGTCACGCTGACAGATGCGTTTGCCGCGCTTGTTACTGATCGCCCGCAGCTGCACGCTTTTACCGCCCGGTTTGCGGGCCTGAGCGTGCGCAACTCGGGCACGCTGGGCGGCAACATCGCGGGTGGCTCGCCCATCGGCGACTCCATGCCGCTGCTGATTGCGCTTGGCGCCAGCGTGGTGCTGATGAGTATGCGCGGCCACAGAGAATTTTCCATTGAAGACTTCTACACCGGCTACAAAAAAAATCAACTAGCGCAAGACGAAGTGCTGGCCTGGATAAAAGTGCCCAAAGCCGTAGCCAGTGAGCGGGTCGACATCTACAAAATTTCCAAGCGCTTTGATGACGATATTTCTGCAGTCTGCTTGGGGTTGAATCTGCGCATCGCTGAAGGCAAAGTAGTCAGCGCTTCCATCGGCGTTGGCGGGGTGGCGGCAACGCCAGTGCGCGCTATTAATACAGAAGCTGCTCTCGCCCATAAAGACTGGTCAAAAGCCACAATTGACCATGCAATGACGGTGCTGCGGGCCGAGTTTTCGCCCATTTCTGACATGCGGGCAAGCGCCGAGTACCGAGTGCAAGTGCTCGGCAATTTGCTGCAGCGCTTTTGGCTTGAAAGCCAAGGCATGCAGGGTATTAATCTGCAAGCCTTCACTCTGGACGAAGCGCTATGAACGCAGCCAAAGACAGCCCCATCAGCCGCGACGCGGTAGCTGACCCGGAGGTAGCCGCTGCAAACGCCCATGCCGATGAAGCACTTGCCCCTACCGGCCATGCGCCCACTGCGAAGGCTGTTATCAGCGCAGCCGGCCAGTCAAGGTTTCACGAAAGCGCGCGCGCCCAGGTGGCCGGTGCGGCAACCTATGTTGACGATATTGCCGAGCTAAAGGGTACGCTGTATGCAGCGCCCATCATGTCTGCGGTGGCGCACGGCAAATTGCTTGGCATTGACTTCAGCGCGGCGCTGGCCATGCCGGGCGTGGTCGACGTGGTGCTGGCGCGCGATGTGCCGGGCGACAAAATGCTGGCCGCGTTTGCGGGCGACGAACCAATATTTGCCGAGCACACTGTGCAGCATGTGGGCCAAGTTGTTGGTGTGGTGGTTGCCAGCTCAGTCATGCAAGCGCGCCGCGCCGCGCGCAAGGTGGTGTGCAGTATTGAAAACTTGCCCGCCATGCTGAATGTGCACGCTGCGTTGGTCGCAAAAAGCTACGTGCTGCCGCCGGTTTTCGTCAAGCACGGCGATGCGCAAGCAGCGCTCAACACCGCACAGCACACCTTGCACGGCACCCTTGAAGTCGGCGGCCAAGAGCATTTTTACCTTGAGGGCCAAGTGGCCTACGCCGTGCCGCAAGAGCAAGGCCAAACGCTGGTGTATTCCAGCACCCAGCACCCTGGCGAGGTGCAGCACTGGGTGGCGCATGCGCTCGGCGTTGACAACCACGCCGTGCGGGTGGAGTGCCGGCGCATGGGCGGCGGTTTTGGCGGCAAAGAAACGCAAGCGGGGCACCTGGCCGTGTGGGCAAGCATTGCCGCGCACAAGCTGCGGCGCCCCGTCAAGCTGCGGCTGGACCGCGATGAAGACTTCATGATCACTGGCAAGCGGCACCCTTTTGCTTATGAGTACACAGTGGGTTTTGACGAGACAGGCCGCATCACTGGCTTGAAAATGATGATGGCCGTGAACTGCGGCTTCAGCGCCGATTTGTCGGGCCCGGTGGCAGACCGCGCAGTGTTTCACGTCGACAACGCGTACTTTTTAGAGAATGTAGACATTGCGTCGTACCGCCTGAAAACCAACACCCAAAGCCATACTGCATTTCGGGGCTTTGGCGGGCCGCAAGGTGTGGTGGTGATTGAAAGCATCATGGGTGATATTGCACGACACCTTGATCTTGATGCACTTGACGTGCGCAAGCGCAATCTGTACGGCATGACTGAACGCAACGTGACCCACTACCAAATGACGGTAGAAGACAACATCTTG
>JANMWH010000247.1:0-1908 GCA_031393945.1 Polaromonas sp.
GAGGCGATTGTGGCGTTTGTGGTGCTCAAGCGCTCACGCCCTACAGGCGACGAAGCCAAAGCCATTGCCAAAGAGCTGCGCGACTGGGTCGGCAAGCAAATCGGCCCGATTGCCAAGCCAAAAGACATCCGCTTTGGCGATAACTTGCCCAAAACCCGCAGCGGCAAAATCATGCGCCGCTTGCTGCGCGGCATTGCCAAGGGAGAGGCGATTACGCAAGATACGTCTACGTTGGAAAACCCCGCGATTCTTGATCAGCTGTCTGAAAAACAGTAATCCGTTTCGCTATTAATTCGGGAGCTGAGCGCGCCCGTATTTATTGGGCTACAGGCCTTAATTGCCCACGAAAAAGCCCGCATTTGCGGGCTTTTTAACGTCTGGCTGCTTAGCCTTGAGGACGCTTACTTTTGCGTCATGATCCAGGTGGCGAGCTTGGTCGCTTCTTCAGCACTGACCTGCGCATTCGCAGGCATAGGCACGGGACCCCAGACGCCGCCACCGCCCTTGATGATCTTGCCCGACAATTTAGCTATCGCATCAGCTTGCCCTGCGTACTTAGCCGCAACATCTTTGTATGAAGGGCCAACGACTTTTTTCTCAACTGCGTGGCAGGCCATGCAGTTTTTGGCAGTGGCCAACGCGGCGTCTGCAAAAACTGGGGCCGACATGCTCATGCCGATGGTGAGTGCGCTGATGGCTAACAATACATGTTTCATAATTTTGCCTCGTGAAGAAATGGCGTTAGTGCTTTAATAGCTTATCTGGTCAACCAACCTTTAACGTCATTGTAATGATGCTGGTTGACCTGCGCAGATGCAGTCAGCCGTTACAAATTTGAACGCCAGGAGCAATTTATGGGATTTTTACTCATCGGCATCGCCACCGCCCTCATGAAATACCTTGAGTTTGGGCCCGTAGCCGCTTGGCCTTGGTACGTGGTGCTGGCACCTTTTGGCTTGGCGGTGGTGTGGTGGTGGTGGGCCGACGCGTCGGGCTATACCAAGCGGGTAGAAATTGAAAAAATGGAAACCCGCAAAAAGGAACGCATTGAAAAGCAACGCGAGGCCATGGGCATGTTGTCGGCCAAGCGCAACGTCAAAAAGTAAACTCGCCCCAGTTAGCCCGCGTTCTTCTCCCCCGCCGATTTAATAGTCGTCCAGCACAGCGCCTTTGCTAGCGCTCGACGCATTAAACGCAAACTTGGCCTGCACACCGCGTATGTAGCGCGGCTTGGGTACTACCCAGCCCACTTTGCGGTTGGCCAGTTCTTCATCGGTGATGTTCAATTGCAAAAGTAATTGCTTGGCATCAATGGTGATGGAATCGCCTTCTTGAATAAACGCAATATTGCCCCCCGCAGCCGCTTCAGGCGCCACGTGGCCGACCACCATGCCCCAAGTGCCGCCTGAAAAGCGGCCGTCAGTAATCAAGCCCACGGTTTCGCCCAAACCTGCCCCAATCAGCGCGCCGGTGGGGGCCAGCATTTCAGGCATGCCCGGCCCACCTTTGGGGCCCAGGTAGCGCAGCACCATCACGTCACCCGCCACAATTTTGCCTGCCAAAATGGCGGCCAGACCTGATTGCTCGTCGTCAAACACACGGGCCGGGCCGGTCATGACCGGGTTCTTCAGGCCGGTGATTTTGGCGACGCAGCCTTCGGGTGACAAATTGCCTTTCAAAATCGCCAGGTGGCCTTGCTTGTACATCGGCTTGTCGATCGGGCGAATCACGTCCTGGTCAGCGCTCGGCGCATCGGGAATGTCTTTAAGCACTTCAGCAATGGTTTGCCCGCTAATCGTCAGGCAGTCGCCGTGCAGCAAACCGGCTACCAGCAGCGTCTTCATGACCTGCGGAATGCCGCCTGCTTTGTGCAGGTCAACCGCCAGGTATTTGCCTGATGGTTTTAAG
>JANMWH010000253.1:0-2037 GCA_031393945.1 Polaromonas sp.
TTTTTGGGCACGCTTGACATATTGTGGAGTGTGCCCTCCACCCTGGGAATACATCATGGTCGTCATCCGGCTTGCACGCGGCGGTTCTAAGCACCGTCCATTTTTTAACATCGTTGTGGCTGACAAGCGCGTTCGCCGCGATGGTCGCTTTATCGAGCGTATTGGGTTTTATAACCCGATTGCCAAGGGCGGCGAAGAAGGCTTGCGCATCATGCAAGACCGCCTGACTCACTGGGTTGGCGTTGGCGCACAAGCGTCACCAACCGTTGAGCGCCTGATCAAGCAAGGCGCAACAGCTGCCGCCAAGGCCGCTTAATTTTAAGATGGCGCTCAGCTTTAAATCGTCAGTGTTACCTGACGATGCCGTAGAAGTTGGGCGCATTTTGGATGCGTGGGGCGTCAAGGGTTGGCTCAAAATCCTGCCCCACAGCACCGAGCCTGAAGCTCTGTTCTCGGCAAAATCCTGGTTTTTGCAAGCACCTGACGCCAAGTTTCGCCCAGGCTTTAACGCTTTTACAGGCACCGTTACCATCGCGGTTGACGAGTCAAAAACCCATTCAGATTTAGTCGTTGCCAAAATCGATGGCTTGGATGACCGCAATGATGCCGAAGCCTTGCGCGGCTGCCGCATCTTTTTGCCGCGCAGTGCGTTTCCAAAAGCGACTAAAGACGAGTATTACTGGGTTGACCTGATTGGCCTGAATGTCGTCAATCGTGAAGGCATCGCCCTAGGCTGCGTGCGTGACTTGATGGCCACCGGCCCCAACTCAGTGCTGTGCGTTGAATATCAGGCTGCACAAGAAGACGGCAGCAGCAAAGCTGACGAGCGAATGATTCCTTTTGTGTCGGCTTATGTGGACTTGGTTGACATCGCTGGCAAACTGATCACGGTCGACTGGCAGCTTGATTACTGAGTCTGCTTTGATTGACACACACCATGCGTTTTGATGTTGTCACCCTGTTCCCCGATCTGTTCGCACCGTTTTTAACCAGCGGAGTGACCAGGCGCGCTTACGAGTCAGCTTTGGTCGAAGTCAAACTTTGGAACCCGCGGGACTTTGCTGGCGGCAACTACCGACGGGTTGATGACAGGCCGTTCGGCGGCGGGCCGGGCATGGTTATGCTGGCTGAACCGCTTGCGCTGTGTTTGGCGGCGATCCGCGGCGAGCGGGCATCTGAGAACGACCCGGTTGTCCTTTTTTCACCTGTTGGCGAAGTTTTAAATCATGCCGCTGTTGAGGGCTGGTCGTCAAGCAACGGCGCGGTACTGATTTGTGGCCGCTATGAAGGTATTGACCAACGTTTTATAGACAAACACGTCACGCACCAAATCAGCTTGGGCGATTTTGTGCTGTCGGGCGGTGAGATTGCCGTTATGGCACTGCTTGATGCGGTAGCCCGGTTGCAACCCGGCGTGCTCAATGATGAAGGCAGTCACCAGCTAGACAGTTTTAACCCAGCACTAGATGGCTTGCTGGATTGCCCGCATTACACCCGACCTGAAGACTGGCAAGGGCAAATCGTGCCCGCTGAGCTGTTGTCGGGCAACCACGCCCATATCGAGCGCTGGCGGCGTGAACAACGGCTGCGGCTGACCCAGCGCCAGCGGCCAGAGCTGGTTGAAAAAGCACGCCTAGCTGGCAAGTTGACTGCCAACGACGAGGCGTTTTTAGCAACCGTGGCAACGCAGATTGGCCTGAAGCGGTAAATTGCTATACTTAAGGGCTTTTCGATCCTCTGGCGGCCACCGTAACCAAAATATATGCCTTGCGCATTGCTGGATTTACGGTCTTTAGCGTAGCGCGTGAATGAACGAAAGAGTATTTTGGAAATGTCATGAATCTGATTCAAATCCTTGAGCAAGAAGAAATCGCTCGCCTGAACAAAACCATCCCTGTTTACGCACCTGGCGACACCGTCATTGTCAGCGTTAATGTGGTTGAGGGCACCCGCAAGCGTATGCAGGCTTTTGAAGGTGTAGTGATTGCCAAACGCAATCGCGGCCTGAACTCCAGCTTCATCGTTCGTAAAATTTCG
>JANMWH010000299.1:0-7458 GCA_031393945.1 Polaromonas sp.
TAAATCCGCTTAAAACCGATTTACTTGGTCAAAATAAGTTTGCCCAGTCGCGTTGCCTGCAGCTTGTAGGTAAAGCCATTGTGGTTAATGGCTATGGTTTTTTGGCCGCGCAAAATGTCGGTGCTGCTGATGCTGCCGGGGGAAACGGACGGCTTCTCAAGCGAGTCAAAAGCGCGAGGCAGTAACGAAAGCGGTGGGTTGGCGTTCATGTCGGTTCGCTTTGAAGTGGATCGATACCTTAATGATAACTATTCTCAATTAAAAGTCAAGCCACGAACGCTTTTTGTGGGTGATGTTTTGAGCGCATTCGTTAATACGCAATAAATGCAATTTGGTAAGTTGCCGATGTGCCACCCCCACAGGCAGCGGGTTTTAAGGCTGATGACTCGCTGCGAAAAGCAGCCTTACTCAGTTACCCAGTTACCTAGTTACTCAGTTAGCGACCATTTAATGGGCACGTCAAACGACATGGCTTCTGGAACGCCACCGCGCTTTCCCGGCACATAACGCCAACGCAACGCGGTCGACACTGCGGCGCTGTCAAGCCTGGCAAAGCCGCTCGACTTGCTGATGTCGGCCCGCTCAGGTACGCCGTCAGAACCAATTAGCACGCGCACAATCGTTGTGCCTTGTTCGTTCAAGCGTTGGCTAAGAGCCGGGTACGCAGGTTTGGGGTTTTGCAGGTAGTCGGCGTTGCTCGATGGCAGCTGTACGCTTGCTGAAACGGCAGGGGCGGCAGGTGCTGCCGGAGCCGCTGATGTAGCCGCTGGCGCGGCAGCAACTGGCGCGGCGGCGGTCTGCGGCGCAGCCTGCCCGCCCGGTGCAACAGCAACAGGCGCGGGGACAGCAATGGCTTTGGGCGCAGCGACTGCAGCAGCTGGCGTTGGACTGGCGGCCTTTTTGGCTGCTTGCGCTGGCTGAGCCGGCGGCGGAGCTGGCGCAGGTTCAATCCTGGGCTTGGGCGGTTCAACGACTGGCGGCACCAGCACCATCGTTGTTTGAGGCACGCGCTTGATAGCCAGCGGTGCAGCGCTGCTGGAAAGCCCATAAATAAACGCAGCATGCAGCAGCGCCACCACCAGTGCGATGGCCGCGTTGCGATTAGTGACGGATGCCGGAAAGTTCAAACCAATGAAAGGCGCATGTCTGCGCTGTGGGTGCAATTCAATTCGTGGAGTTATACAGCAATCCCCGCTGGTCGTTTGATCGAAGTGCTGCCGGTGTGGCTGGCTTAGCTGGACTAACCGGTTCAGGCTGCGCACGCCCAAAAGGCCCAGTTTTTAAAAGCCGCCTAGCTGCGCGAAACCCACCACACTGCGCCGAGTACCAGCAGCAAGCTGCCGGGCAGGGTAATTAGATAGAAAGAGAGAGTGAAGTTTGCCATGTGCCGCCGCCGGGTAGGTTGTCGGCTTGCAGAATGTTAGCTTGCGGGCAGCTGGCGCTGCACTGGGCCACCACGTCACGCGCACAACCTTCACATTGCCCGCACTGGGTGGCTACGCCCAGTTCAAACTGAATTTCGTCAAAACCCATGCCTGCACGTGCGTGGCGGGCAATGTCTTTGTCAGATATTCGGCGGCAGATGCAAACGATCATGGGTTGGCTAGCTGGTTAAGAAATGAATCTAATAAATCAATTTTAATTATAAATGCGAATCTGTCGCATTTGCAATAACTTTCTTGTTTTTTCGGGTTTCTTGCGCGGTTGACGTAAAAAAACCAGCCGTAGCTGGTTTTGAATATTTTGGAATCGAGCTTGGCTTTAGGCCAGCTCGCCCATTTGGCTTTGCAGGTAATTGGGCAAGCCAACTTTGCCGATCAGCTCAATCTGCGTTTCTAAAAAATCAATGTGCTCTTCAGTGTCATGCAAAATATTCTTCAGCAAGTCGCGCGACACAAAGTCGTGCGCCGACTCGCAGTGCGCAATGCCGGCCTTGATTGTGAATTGCGCGGCCATTTCAGACTTCAAGTCGCAGCCTAGCGCTTCAGGCACGTTCTCGCCAACCAGAAGCTTGCTCATGTCCTGCAAATTCGGCAGGCCGTCGAGCATAAAAATACGGTCCATCAATTGGTCGGCGTGCTTCATCTCGCCGATAGATTCTTCGTATTCTTTTTTGGCCAGCTTGTCCAAGCCCCAATGCTTGTACATGCGGTAGTGCAAAAAATACTGATTGATGGCAGTCAGCTCGTTTTTAAGCTGGGCCTGCAGGTGGGTGATGACTTGTGCGTCGCCTTTCATAGCTTTTCCTTATGTTCTTAAAATGTCCATATTGTCAATCGGTGTGACGGCAATAGCAACTGAAAGCGCCATTTCCCGAAGCCGCCAAACTGACAACGAATGCGATTAATAGGTATTCTTCTTCAACGCCATCCACGTCGTTCACGCTGGTGAATCAGGCAGGCACCGACGTCCGCATCAAGTGGTCAAACGCGCCCAGCGCCGCCTTGGCACCATCTCCCGCAGCGATGATGATTTGCTTGAACGGCACGGTAGTGGCATCACCTGCTGCAAAAACGCCCGGCACGGATGTTTGGCCCTTGGAATCGACAATAATTTCTCCGTGCTTGCTCAAGTCGACCACGCCTTTAAGCCAGTCGGTATTGGGCACCAAGCCGATTTGAATGAAAACGCCATCCAGTTCAACGGTGTGCAGCGCTGTGGTGGCGCGGTCTTTGTAAACCAAGGCATTGACTTTTTCCACGCCGGTAATCTCGGTGGTTTGCGCGTTGGTGATCACGGTGACGTTAGGAAGGCTGTGCAACTTGCGGACCAAAATCGCGTCGGCTCGCAGATTGGCATCGTATTCGATCAACGTGACATGGCCAACAACACCCGCCAGGTCAATGGCGGCTTCAACACCTGAATTACCGCCGCCAATTACGGCTACGTGTTTGCCCTTGAACAACGGGCCATCGCAATGCGGGCAGTAGGCTACGCCTTTGTTTTTAAACTCACGCTCGCCCGGCACATTGATGTTTTTCCAGCGCGCGCCAGTTGAAATGACGATTGATTTGCTGCGCAGTGTGGCGCCACTTTCAAGCTGGACTTCAATCAGGTTTTTATCCAAACCGGTATTGAGCACCAGCGCCTTGGCGCGCTGCATGTTCATGATGTCCACGTCATAGCCGCGCACATGTTGCTCAAGGGCCAGTGCAAACTTGGGGCCGTCGGTTTCTTTGACGGATATATAGTTTTCAATCCCCAGCGTGTCGAGCGTTTGGCCGCCAAAGTTTTCACTGACCACACCGGTGCGAATACCTTTGCGTGCGGCGTACACCGCAGCTGCTGCGCCTGCAGGGCCACCACCGACCATCAGCATGTCGAAGGCTTCTTTGGCGTCAAGCTTTTTCGCTTCCCGCTCAACGCCTTTGGTATCGATTTTGGCCAGAATTTCTTCCAGGCTCATGCGGCCTTGGCCAAACTCGGTGCCGTTTAAAAAGACGGTCGGCACGGCCATGATTTGCCGTTCTTTAATTTCATCCTGAAACATGCCGCCTTCAATCATGGTGGTGCGAATGTTCGGGTTTTGCACCGCCATTACATTAAGCGCTTGCACTACGTCTGGGCAGTTGTGGCAAGTAAGCGATACGTACACTTCAAAATTAAAGTCGCCTTCGAGTGCACGAATCTGCTCCAGAACGTCTTCCTCGACCTTGGGCGGATAGCCGCCAATCTGCAGTAACGCCAAAATCAACGACGTGAATTCGTGGCCCATGGGCAAACCAGCAAAACGCGGCCCGTGGTTTTCACTGGGGCGATTGATCGAAAACGATGGTTTGCGATGGTTGTCGTCCCGGCTGATCGTCAGTTTGACCAGCGGCGACGATTCGGCAACATCGTTCAGCATGGACTGCATATCCTCAGACGCCTCGCTGTCGTCAAGCGAGGCAACGATTTCGATGGGCGCAATGGCGCGTTCGAGATAGCTTTTGAGTTGGACTTTGGTAGCGGAGTCAAGCATGGCGAATCAACTTTCAGTTGCATAAATAGGCGTATACAAAAACAAAAAGGCCCGGGATAGCACGCTTTGGCGTACCGGGCCCGGGCCTTAATTGGGCAGGCAGGGCGTTTAGATTTTGCCGACGAGGTCGATAGACGGCGCAAGCGTTTTAGCGCCTTCGTTCCACTTGGCAGGGCACACTTCGTTGGGGTGCGCGGCGGTGTATTGAGCCGCTTTAAGCTTACGCAAAGTTTCTTTCACGTCACGGGCAATTTCGTTCGAATGCACTTCTGCGGTTTTGATCACGCCTTCAGGGTTGACCACAAACGTGCCGCGCCGCGCCAGGCCTTCCTCCGGGATGTACACGTCAAACGCCTTGGTCAGCACGTGGGTGGGGTCGCCGACCAGTGGAAATTTTGCTTTGCCAACGGCAGGTGACGTTGCGTGCCACACCTTGTGTGAAAAGTGGGTGTCGGTCGTGACGACGTAAACCTCTGCGCCAAGCTTTTGAAATTCGGCGTAGTTGTCAGCTGCATCTTCGACTTCAGTTGGGCAGTTGAAGGTGAAGGCGGCCGGCATAAAAATCAGCACCGACCATTTGCCCTTCATCGATTCGTCAGACACGTCAATAAACTTGCCATTGTGAAAAGCCGTAGTTTTGAACGGGACGATAGTTGTGTTGATTAGCGACATGGTTACTTTCTGTGAAGGTATGTAAAAGCGTATGAATTATTCTTTGCAGAGGAGTGCTAACGAATCAAGTCAAGGGTTAATACTAATCCTGAAATGAGCTGTTTTGACCGAACGCGTGATTTATAAAAACTAAGTGCGAGATAGATAATTACGCCCCGCTACTTTATGCCAACAAGAAAACCCTTGCGAGGGCAACGAAAAGCTGAAAAATCGTAATAAAAAGGTGTGTTGATCAATAAAGTTAGGCTCGAGCCGTTACTTATTAAATAGTAAACACTCATCCAGCAATCGACCGTACCCAGGCGACAAAAAAGCCCGCAGGCTTGTGGCACTGCGGGCTGTGTTGTGGCTTAAGAGCAAACGCTGGGTTTTAGTAACGAAAACGAATGCCAACGCTGGTGTTGTTGACTTTCTCTTTGCCCTCGCCAGGGTAAGGCATGCGGTACTCGTCGTACTGCACCACGGCCGACACGTTTTGCGTGAAGTTGTATTCAGCGCCAACGCCGTACGACGGTCCCCAGCCCGACTTGCGGCCAGTGGCAACGCCCGTGCCTGCGGCTGCAGACACGTCTACCTGGCTGTAGGTTGCACCCAATTTGCCGAGCAAATTAAACGACGGGCTCAATGGCAATTTGCCAACTAATGCTGCAGTGCCAGCTTTAGCCTCGGTGGTGCCGCCTGCGCGGTCGATCTTGCCGAGGTCGGTGTAGCCGAGTTCAACGCCGATATACGGCGTGAAGTAAGAACCGCCGTACAAGCTAAACGCTTTGTCCTTGTTGTCTGACGCGAAGCCGCCGAAACCGTTGCTGCCGCGAAATTTCGATTGACCGGCATTCAGGCCAATGTAAGTTGCACCCGGCGCCATCATGCTGTAACCGCTAGAGGCAGTATTGCTGGATGCACTGTTGGTGGTGCCACTGGTCTGCGCCATGGCGCCGGCAGCAAGCGCCGTGGTGGCGAGCAGCATTGAAAGTTTGGCCAATTTGCCAAAACCGCTGCTTCGAAGTGGGGCGCGGGAAATGAGGTTTTTCACAGTTAATCCTTCAGTTGATTCATCAGATAAATGACTTCCCGCGCAGTGCGTGAAGATGAATTGACTTTAGTGTTGAACAGCACTTGCCGCAGTAAGCACGCGCAGCTCACGCTTGTAGGACTGGGTGCGTAAGGAAGCGCGTCAAACGGTAAACAGGGGTGTAAGCGGTGCCGTCTAAAGCGGCCTGCCGACTGGATTAACTGCAGCCCATGCACTTGCACCCCACCGAAGTTTTTAATATACGTGTTACCAACGCCCACAATGCGCGAACCAGCGAAATGAGCGCACCGCTGCCAGGGGCACAATGACTGGCATGGGTGACTCTGCCAATTCGTCAAATATGCAGGACCAGGTCTATGCATTAGCTGGTGCCAGCGCACTGGTGCTGGACTCCCCGCACAGCGGCACGCTCTACCCGGCCGACTTTACCTTCAGTTGCGACGGTGTGGTGCTGCGCCGCGCTGAAGACACGCATGTTGAAAAACTCTATGACTTTGCGCCCGGCTGGGGTGTGCATTGGGTAGAGGCGATGTTTCCGCGCAGCTACTTGGACGCCAACCGCAACACCACCGAAATAGACGAGTCGTTGCTTGATGCGCCGTGGAAAGGCCCCATTGAGACGGACGCCACCGTTATGTCTAAAGTGCGTTTGGGCAAGGGTTTGATCTGGCGCACGCTAGACGACGGCTCGCCCATTTACAGCCGCCAGCTCAGCGTGGCTGAAGTTCAGGCGCGCATTGCCCATTGCTGGCAGCCGTACCACGCGGCGGTGGCCGCCAGCATTGACGCCGCGCATGCCCAGCATGGCTTTAGCCTTCACATCAACTGCCATTCCATGCCGGCGGTGGCGTCTAGCAAGGCAACTGATTTCCCCGGCGAAAAGCACGCTGACTTTGTAGTGGGCGACCGCGACGGCACCACCGCCCACCCGGCGCTGTCGCAGCTGATCTGCAGTCACTTGCGCAGCTTGGGTTACAGCGTGGCCTACAACCACCCGTACAAAGGCGTAGAGCTGGTGCGCCGCTACAGCAACCCGGCAGGGCATCGCCACAGCGTGCAGCTGGAGATCAACCGCAAGCTGTACATGAACGAGGAAACGCTTGAAATATTGCCGGGTTTTGAGCCGCTGAAAGTCCACTTGCAATCGCTGGTGGGCTTGCTGCTGAAGACTGATCCGCGGCAGTTGTAGGTGCAGTTAATCGTGGCTGTTAATTGCTATTAATAAAGAAGCTGCTCGCGCCCGTTTTTATTGGGCTACAGGCTGTTTTTATGCCTGAAAACAGCATTTTTTATGCCTTTTTGATGCATGGGACGCCTAAAGCCTCGCTCCCAGCCGGGTGCCCTGGTCAATGGCACGCTTGGCATCCAGCTCACCTGCTTCTTGTGCGCCGCCAATCAAATGGGTGTTGACGCCTGCGGCCTTCAACGGCGCAAGCAGCTCTTGCAGCGGCTCTTGCCCGGCGCAAAGCACGATCGTGTCGACCTCTAGCACGGTGCCGTCCGTTCGCTTTTCGCCGTAGGTGATGAACAGGCCGAGCCCGCCCGGTTGCTGAACTATTCGCTCGTAATTGACGCCCGAAATCATTTCGACGTTTTTCATCTTCAATGCGGCGCGGTGAATCCAGCCGGTGGTTTTGCCCAGGTTGTTGCCCAGCTTGCCAGGCTTGCGCTGCAGCAGCGTGACTTCCCGGGCTGCAGGTGTAGACACGGGCCGCACCACGCCGCCGCGCACAGTGCCGGGGTCAGCCACGCCCCATTCGGCCAGCCATTCGGGCAGGTTGACGGCGGTGGA
>JANMWH010000122.1:0-3872 GCA_031393945.1 Polaromonas sp.
ACTTTGTACATTGACGACGGCAAGCCCAACCCCGCGTTGATGCATGAGACGCTGCGCAACCTGCGCGAAATCGCGCCCACCGTGTACTTCAATGTGCCCACGGGTTTTGAAGCCATCGCCCACGCAATGACTACGGACGACGCGTTGCGGCGCAATTTGCTAAGCCGCGTGAAAATGTTTTTTTATGCCGGTGCTGCGCTGGCCCAGCCGGTGTGGAACAGCCTGTATGCATCCGCCGAGCGAGAAATTAACCAGCGCATTGTGATGACCACCGGGCTGGGCATGACTGAGTCTGGCCCGTTTGGTTTGTTTGTGACCAGCCCCAATGTCAGCTCGGGCGACTTGGGCGTGCCCACGCCGGGCATGGACCTCAAGCTGGTGCCCAACGGCGGCAAAACCGAGGTGCGCTACAAAGGCCCCAACATCACGCCCGGCTACTGGCGGGCCGCTGCTGACACTGCTGAAGCCTTTGACGACGAAGGCTTTTTTTGCACTGGTGATGCCGTCAAGTGGATTGACGCTGACAACATACATGTGGGCTTGCGTTTTGACGGCCGCATTGCCGAGGACTTCAAGCTGGCCACCGGCACCTTCGTCAGCGTGGGGCCGCTGCGCGCAAAAATCATTGCGGCTGGCGCGCCCTACGTGCAAGACGCGGTGTTGACCGGTATCAATGGCAATGAAGTGGGCGCGCTTATTTTCCCAACTGCCGCGGTGCGCGGCTTGGCCAGCCTGGCGGCAGAGGCCACTTTGCAGCAGGTTTTGCAAAGCGCTCCAGTAGCCAATCATTTTCAAAACCTGGTCAACGACCTTGCCCAAACGGCCACGGGCAGCGCAAGCCGCATTGCGCGCTTGCACGTCATGCATGAGCCACCGTCGATTGATAAAGGCGAAGTCACCGACAAAGGCTCGATCAACCAGCGCGCGGTATTGGCGCATCGCAGCGTGTTGGTTAGTGCGCTGCATGCAGATGCAGTTGAGTTTATTTTTAAACCCGTACCGAGTTAGGCCACTGTGCAAAAACGCGGTTTCGTTTGTCAGTTCAATGACGTGAGGTTGCTGGCTGGCATGCGCACGCCGCTGGTGGACTATTGCGGTGCTCTGGGCTACGTGTCGCCCGCTGACATGGGCATTAAAGCAGCTCGCGCGACTCTAGCCAAAGCGGGTGTACCAGCCGAGCATGTTGACTCTGTGATTGCAGTCAACATGGAGCCGGGCGACTTTGACCAGTTCATGCTGCCGCGCCACACCTGCCTGTATGCAGGCGTGCCCATAGACGTGCCCGCCATCATGGTGCAGCGCATTTGCGGCACGGGTTTTGAGCTGTTTCGCCAAACGGGTGAGCAAATTCAAAGTGGCGCTGCCGACGTGGCGCTGGTGGTTGGCACCGAAAGCATGACCCGCAACCCGATTGCCGCGTTTGACCACCGCACGGGTTTTAAGCTCGGCGCGCCGGTGGGTTTTAAAGACTTCATGTGGGAGGCGCTGCAAGACTCTGCCCCCGGCATCAACATGATTCAAACTTCTGAGAACCTGGCTGAAAAATACGACATAACGCGGGCAGACGTAGATGCGTTTGCGTCCAGCTCGTTTGCCAAAGCAGTGGCCGCGCAAGAGCGGGGTTTTCATGCAGGTGAAATTGCGCCTGTTGTCACTGAAAAGTTTGAGCTCGCTGGCTACGCGCCGCGCGGCATACGGTTGCCAGGCAAAGTGGCTGAAGTTGCCGTCGACACCCACGCGCGAATTTCCCCTGTCGAGGTGCTGGCCAAGTTGCGGTGCGTGTACGAGGGCGGCGTGCAAACCGGTGGCAACTGCGCCGCTGGTCGATGCGACAGCGGCCAGCGTTGCGGCCTCGGGTTCGACCATCAAGGCGCACGGCAAAAAACCGCTGGCCCGCGTGGCGGCAGTCGCTGCGGTTGGTGTGCCGCCCGAAATCATGGGCATTGGCCCGGCCCCGGCAATTCGTTTGTTGCTGGAGCGCTGCGGTTTAAAGCTTGACGACATTGGCTGCTTTGAAATCAATGAAGCGCAAGGCGCGCAAACGCTGGCCGTGGCAAAAGAGCTGGGCTTGGACATAGAAAAGCTAAACGTCAACGGCGGCGCAATAGCCCTTGGCCACCCGCTGGCCGCTACGGGTGTGCGACTAACCCTGACGCTGGCGCGGCAAATGCACTTAAATAGCGTGCGCTACGGCATATCGTCAGCCTGTGTCGGCGGCGGGCAGGGGATTGCCCTGCTGCTAGAGAACCCGCAAAGCTCTTAAAATACCCGTTTGACTCATCAATAATGTCTATAGCCCAATAAATACGGGCGCGAGCAGCTATAAATTCAATAGTAAAAGTTTTAACAAGGCATTTAATGAGTAAAGCAACCGTGTCGGTGGTGTACGAAGTAGAAGTCATGTTTGGCGACTGCGACCCTGCGGGTATTGTGTTTTTCCCCAACTTCTCCAAGTGGATGGACGCCTCGTCGTTGAACTTTTTTGTGCAGTGCGGCGTGCCCACCTGGCGCGACTTGTATAAAACCACCGGCATCATTGGCACGCCGCTGCTTGAGGTGAACACCCGTTTCATCAGCCCCGCCACTTACGGCGAGCGGCTGCGTATTCACACCAGCGTGGTCGAGTGGCGCAGCAAGGTGTTTATTCAAAAGCACATCGTCAAGCGCGGTGAAACTGTTTTGTGTGAGGGCACCGAGACCAGAGCCTTTTGCATTCGCCACCCCGACAACCCCGACGGCATTAAAGCCATTGCCGTGCCTGAAAATATCAAGGCGTTGTGTAGCTAGCAGCCAAGATTCAGCCAACCTTTAGCCAATAATTAGTCAAACATTTCACCATTCCCGTTTTTAATTCATCACCAGGAAACACCATGACCAACCGCCGTCAATTCATTCAGGCCAGCACCGCCACAGCACTTTTGGGCACGCTGAGCTTGCCTGCATTTGCCCAGGCCAATTCGCTTCCGCTTGACCTGGTAAAAATCATCAACGGTTTTCCGGTAGGCGGCTCAGCCGACACCACCAGCCGCCGGGTAGGCGAAAAGCTGGGCGGCTCTAGCTACACCAAGAACCCCGCGGTGGTCGAAAACAAAACCGGCGCGGCCGCCCGCATCGCGGTTGACGCCGTAAAAGCCGCCGCCCCAGACGGCGCCACGCTGTTGCTCACGCCGTATTCCATGATGGCGATTTACCCGCACATCTACAAACAGCTCAGCTACGACCCGTTTACCGATTTGGTGCCGGTGTGCATGGCGTCGTCGCTGGTGCACGGCCTCGCGGTTGGGCCAATGGTGCCTGCTGCGGTCAAAACCGTTAAAGACTATCTGGCCTGGGCCAAGGCCAACCCCAAAGACGCCAGCTATGGCTCACCTGCAGCCGGGTCTACGCCGCACTTTTTGGGCGCGCTGCTGGGGCTAAACAACGGGGTTGAGCTAAAACACATTCCGTATCGCGGCTCCACGCCTGGCGTGGTCGATGTGATTGGCGGGCAAATCGCGTCGATGTTCACACCGCACGGCGACTTTTTGGCCAACCACAAAGCTGGCAAGCTGCGCATTTTGGCCACGTCTGGCAAGCAGCGCTCACCGTTTGTGCCCGACATTCCTACCTTTGCAGAGCAGGGCTTTCCTGATCTGGTGGTGGAAGAGTGGTTTGGCTTTTACGCCCCAGCCAAAACGCCAGCCGCCATCGTTGCATCAGCCAACTCCGCGATTAATGCTGCACTCAAAGAAAAGTCCGTCATTGACAGCTTGGCCATTCAGGGCATGTTGCCAGTGGGCGGCACGCCGGAGCAAATGGCCCGAGACCAGAAGGTGCAATTTGATTACTGGGGCCCGATTGTGAAAAAAATCGGCTTCACGGCAGAGGCCTGA
>JANMWH010000308.1:0-2078 GCA_031393945.1 Polaromonas sp.
CATCACAACGCGTATGTGGTGAACCTCAATAACCTGCAAAAGGGCACTGAGTTCGAAGCCATGACGCTGGAAGACATTATCAAAAAATCAAGCGGTGGCGTTTACAACAACGCGGCGCAAATCTGGAACCACACCTTTTTCTGGAGCTGCATGAAGCCTGCCGGCGGCGGCGAGCCTTCTGGTGCGCTGGCAACGGCGATCAATGCCAAATTTGGCTCTTACGCTGCTTTTAAAGAAGCGTTTGTTAAATCTGCCGTGGGCAACTTTGGCTCGGGATGGACGTGGCTGGTTAAAAAAGCTGACGGCTCAGTTGATATCGTTAACACTGGCCCGGCTGGCACACCCCTAACCACTGCCGACAAAGCTTTGATGACCGTGGACGTCTGGGAACACGCCTACTACATCGACTACCGTAATGCCCGGCCCAAGTTTGTAGAAACTTACCTTGCCAGTTTGGTGAACTGGAGCTTTGCTGAAGCCAACTTCGCCTGATTTTTATTGGCAGATTTCGGTCGCTAAACAAAAAGCCGGCTTTTGAGTCGGCTTTTTTATTTCTGAACTTGAAACAGCGAACCCTGCAATTGGCTCCCGGCCTTGATTCCTTTCTTGGCAAACCAGCCTTTGTTCATTTCTAGTACGTAGCGCACAGGCTTTACCGAGCAATGGGAGTCAAGCACCAATGGCTTCATGTCTTCAATATTGACAATGGTGCCGTCATCGGCAATAAAAGCTGCGCTTAACGGCAACAGCGTATTTTTCATCCAAAAGCACTGCTGCGCGGGCTGGTCGAATATAAAAATCATGCCTTCGTGCTGAGGCATGTCTTTGCGAAACATCAGCCCGATTTGGCGTTGTTCGGTTGTGGCGGCGACCTGAACGTTTATCCGGTGCATGCCCGAGGCCAGTTTGACGCGTTCAAGCGTTAACTGCGGCGCGTCTTGCGCTTGGGCGACCAAAGTGGTGACCAGCAATGCGCTCAAAAAAACAGTTTTAACGGTTAAAAGCAGGTTGAAGTTCATGGCGACGACCGATCGTTAATATCTCAAGGCTCTTCAGCATAACCCGGCGAATTCAATACCGCCGAGCCGGAAAACCATAAAAAATGCCCGCACAAGGCGGGCATTTTTGATTCGGCGGCTAATTACTTAGCTGCTTCTTTCTTGGCGGCCTTGGCAGCAGCGCGCTCTTTTTTGGTCATTTTTGCTTTTTTAGCTGGCTTTGCAGCAGCTTTTGCAGCTGGCTTGGCATCAGCTTTCACTTCAGCTTTTGCAGCAGGTGCAGCAGCGGCTGGTGCAGCAGCAGCAGCAGGTGCAGCAGCCATTGCTGGCTTGGCAGCAGAAGCGCCAGCCATAGGAGCACCAGCGTGGGAAGCGGCGAATGCGCCGACAGCAAACAGGCTAGAAATCAAAGCAGCGAGGATTTTGTTCATTTGGAGGTTCCTGGAATAACGTTATTGGAGAAAATACCCCGAAATTTTCGGAGGCATAGCTGTAACGAGGCCACTTTGCAATCGGTTGACACGCCGTGCGATTTTTTTGACAGAAAAACTTTGCGGCTAGAATTTAGGGGTTTTCACCTAAAACGTGACTGCGTGCGCGTTGGCCTACCCACACAAATAACGGAGACTTTCCACATATGTACAAACACATCAAAGTGCCTGCCCAAGGCCACAAAATCACCGTCAACGCCGATAACTCGTTGAATGTGCCGGACGAGCCGGTCATTCCGTTCATTGAAGGCGACGGTACGGGCCAAGACATCACGCCGGTCATGCTCAAAGTAGTTGACGCCGCTGTGGCCAAAGCTTATGGCGGCAAGCGAAAAATCCACTGGATGGAAGTCTACGCAGGCGAAAAATCGACCAAAGTTTACGGCCCTGACGTTTGGTTGCCTGAAGAAACGCTGCATGCCGTGCGCGATTACGTGGTGTCGATCAAAGGCCCACTGACCACCCCAGTAGGCGGCGGCATTCGCAGTTTGAATGTAGCGATGCGACAAGAGCTTGATTTGTACGTTTGCCTGCGGCCTATCCAATACTTCAAAGGCGTGCCGTCACCCGTCAAGGAGCCTGAAAAAAC
>JANMWH010000333.1:0-8069 GCA_031393945.1 Polaromonas sp.
ATCGCGGCGCTGGCCATGGTGAACGTTCTGTTTGTGCTGATCGGCAGAACCGGGCATTTAGTTGCCATTGCCTTGTTATCGCTAGCGATCATGTGGCAATTGCCCAAAAAACTGCGGTTAGCGGTGGTGGTTTTACCGTTCGTCCTGGTTGGGGTTTTATCGTTAAGTTCGGCGAAGGTTAATAAACGCTTGAGTGCGGTAGTAACTGAGGTGCAATTGTTTTCTACAACTCACCAAGCCGACACATCGTCGGGCATCCGGCTAAGCTTGTGGCGCCGCGCCTTGCAAATGATTGCGATGGAACCAGTTAAAGGCTTCGGTCTAGGCAACTGGAACCACCAGTACGACATCCGTCAGCGTGAGCAAAACCCGGCTTATGTGAACGTAACAACCAATGCCAACACACACCAGGAATACCTTCAGTGGGGCGTGCAACTTGGTGTGGCGGGTGTGTTGCTATTTATCGGCCTAATGGCCTGCATACTTAGAGACAGCTTGCGAATGGACCCCCCGTTTGCCAGAGCAACCCAGTCTGTGCTGGCAGCTTTTGCGGTCACCTGCCTCTTTAATTCAGCGCTGTACGACGCTCACATCGGCGACTTTTTCTGTGTAGCTTTCGGATTGATGCTGGCGCTTGGACTGCAAAGGCCCGCCTCGACCGCCGTTAGCAATGTGACAAACGAAAACGCGGCTGGAGCGATAGCGTGAGCGACTTAAACGCCAGCGCCTCAACCCCGCCCGCTAAATCACTGCGCAGCAAGTTAAAACGTATTTGGCCCTATTTCAGCCACTCTCGTGGCGCCTGGGTGCTGGCCGTAGGCGCAACGGTCACAGCTGCAATTACCGAGCCGTTTATTCCCGCTTTGCTCAAGCCCCTGCTGGACCGCGGCTTTCAAAAGGACTCGTTTAACCTCTGGCTGGTTCCGCTTGCGCTGATTTTGCTATTCACGGTGCGGGGAGTGTCTGGGTTTTTAGCGCAATATGCATTGGCCAAAGTAACCAATGACGGCATGCTGGCCATGCGCACCGCCATGTTTGACAAGCTGCTGACGTCCCGCTTGGCGCTGTTTGAAAACTTGTCATCGAGCACCATGGCCAATACCGTTGTCTACGAAGTGTTCAACGGCTCTGCCATGCTGATGAACGCACTGCTAAAACTTGCGCGTGACCTTCTAACGCTGATTGCCTTGATTGCCTATTTGTTGTTTTTAAACTGGAAGCTCATGCTGCTGGTTTCCCTATTGTTTCCAGCTGTGGCGCTGGTGATTCAGTTACTGACCAAAAGGCTTTACCGGCTTACGAAGCAAAGCCAGGTTGCTACCGACAACCTGGCCTACGTCGTAGAAGAAAACGTACTGGCGCATCGCGATATTCGGCTGCACGGCGCCCAGCCGTCACAGGCACAGCGTTTTCACACAGTGAGTCAATTGCTCAGCAGGTTGTCAATAAAAGCCACCGTTGCCTACGCCGGCATGAGCGCTATCACCCAACTGCTGGCCGCGTTAGCGCTGTCCGCAGTCATATCAACGGCGCTGCTGCAAAGCTCAGAAAACACAACCACCGTCGGCGGATTTGTCGCTTTTGTAACCGCAATGCTGCTGCTGATTGCGCCCATTAAAAGTCTGTCCGATGGTGCCACGCCAATTACCCGCGGGCTGGCTGCGCTCGAGCGTGGACTCGACTTGATTGATGATGTGGCCGACGAAATGGGCGGGAGCTTCGCGGTCGCCCGTGCGCGGGGTGCAATCGAATTTTCCAACGTCAATGCCTGTTACAAGACAGGCGGCGCGCTCGCTCTCGACAACATTAACTTGAATATCAAGCCGGGTGAAACGCTGGCCTTGGTGGGCAGTTCTGGCTCTGGCAAAACCACATTGGCCAATCTACTGCCGCGTTTTGTAGAGGCCAGCGCCGGCCAAGTTAGCCTGGACGAAGTATCCGTTTCACAGTGGAACCTGGCATCGCTGCGGTCCCAGTTCGCGGTGGTCAGCCAGCACGTCGTGATGCTCAACACGAGCATTGGTCTTAACGTGTCGTTGGGCCAAGCATACGACCAGCACAAGGCTATGCAGTGCCTGGAAGCTGCCAACTTATCAGCGCTTATTGCCGAGCTCCCGGAAGGCATAGATACCGTGTTGGGTCACAACGCCATGCAGCTGTCAGGGGGGCAGCGTCAGCGCCTGGCAATTGCTCGGGCGCTGTACAAAGACGCACCACTGCTAATTCTTGACGAGGCCACTTCTGCACTTGACACCGAATCTGAACAAGCTGTGCAGTCTGCCATCAGGCGGCTGACAACGGGTAGAACCTGCATAGTGATAGCGCATCGGCTGTCAACCATTCAACACGCTAGCCGCATTGCAGTGATGAACGCAGGCCGAATTCTTGAGGTCGGCACGCACGCCGAATTGCTCGCAAAAAACGGCGCCTACGCTCATCTTTATCGCCTTGGTTTTGCAGCTCAATAAAACATACAAACATGACCAAAGCAAGCAATTTGCCAAGTGCACCAGCGCCCGGTAACGGCGCTGTCAAAGCGCATATTTCAATCAGTGGATTTACCTTCATTCGCAACGGAGTTGAGCTTGGCTTTCCGTTTGAAGCGTCAATCAGGTCACTGTTGCCGCTGGTTGATGAGTTTGTGGTGGCGGTAGGAAAAGGATCAGACGACACATTGGCGAGAGTCCAAGCCATCGGCGATCCGAAAATTCGCATTATTGAAACGCTATGGAATGAGGGCATGTCTGATCGTGGCTTTGTCTATGCACAGCAAAAAATGATTGCGCAATATTCATGCGTTGGCGACTGGGCTTTTTACCTGGAAGGCGATGAAATCGTTCATGAGCAAGACATTGATACGATCCGTGCCAGCGTGAAGCGCTATCACGACAACCCGGCAGTAGAAGCCTTGGTGTTTGACTACAAACATTTCTACGGCTCTCCCGACTGGATCTCGATTAGCCCGGGTTGGTACCGACGGGAGTGCCGCCTGGTTCGCAACACGATTCGCACCTTCGCCCCCGACGGACAATACTGGCTGGTGATGAAAGAACACAAGCGGGGCCGCAACCCACATGCGGCACTTGCCAATGCGCACATTTACCATTACGGCTGGATTCGCCGCAATGAAGACATGCAGAAAAAATTAGACCAAGTCGGCAAGTATTGGGCAACCCCACCGCCGCAAGTCAAATACAGCCAGTTTGACCCGCGTGCGCTGGCGCCATTTACTGGCACACACCCAAAAGCTGTGGCGCACTGGCTCAGGACTGGGGCCGAACAAACTTTGCTGATTGACCCAGACTACAAGCCAACGCCTAAAGAAAATAAGTATCACTTGATGAGGCAGATTGAAACCGCAACCGGGTTGGACTTCAGCAGAAAACATTTCAAACTAGTTGCATAGGCGCTCGGATACCAAACTTGTTCAATTGCTGAGTGCATTTTTAAATCAACAGGCAGGCCATGAATATTTTGCTAACCGGTGCACAAGGTAATTTTGGTGCCGAATTTTGTCGGCAAGCTCAGAGTAGCCCACAGGTTGTGGTGACACCTGTCGGGCGCCACGACTGGGCAGATATTGATAAAAAGCTGGCGTCTGCCAGCGTGGTGGTGCACGCCGCAAGTGACCTTCGCACACCTGCCGGCCTGCGGCCTACTCAGCTTTTGAACTCTAACCTCATGTCCACCGCCACGCTGCTTGAAGCTTCACGTGATCATGGCGTTAAAAAATTTGTGTTTTTAAGCAGCTGCGCCGTTTATGGCGAAGACATGACCACGGCTGAAAACAGCTTGTGCTGCCCAATAAGCATTAACGGCATTTCAAAACACTTGAACGAAAAATTGATTGCGGAGTTTTGCATGGCCAACGCTATTGACTATCAAATCTTGCGTGTGTTCAATTCTTACGGTGGGCGTGACAGCTTTTCTATTTTGAGCAAACTCAAAGAATCGCTTTTGTCTGGCGCGCCCTTTACGCTTAATAACGACGGCCGCATGTTGCGCGACTTTATTCACATTAGCGATGTTGCTGCCATCGTGATGAAATTGGCTACTTGCGACATCAAAGCAACTCACCTAAATGTAGGCACGGGCGTGGCAACCAAAGTCTCCAGTCTTGTCGCCCTGGTCAAAGCGCAGTTCCCAAAGCTTGTAATCCAACCCGGCCTATCGCGCGAAGCCGAGTATTCGCGCGCTGACACGACTCGCCTGCGTGAAATTTGGACCGGTGACTTTGTTCGAATTGAAGACTATATAAATAGCCAATTCAAAAACTACGTGACCGAAAATTCAGTCACGTTTTAAAAGATCTGGCTCTGTCGTACACCGCGTAATACCTGGTTTTAGCCACGTCCCAGCTGTACCGCTGCGCAAACTCAAATCCGTTGCGTGCCAGCTTGGCGGTCAGCGCCTTGTCTGTTCGCAGCTGCCGCAGCGCACGAGCAACTGCTGCGCCGTCGTCAGGATCTTGCAGCAACAGCGCGTTGGTCTGATCAGTCAGCAAACTACCCATGTTGTTGTGCGGCTCAGTTGTTGTTAGCACCGGTATTTGCCTGGCCATTGCCTCCAGCAGCACCATGGGAAATACATCTTGCGTGGTGGGGTGGGCCAGGCAGTCCATAGTGGCGTAAGCCGTTTGCATATCAGCCACTACCCCCATAAATCGGCAAGTTTTACCCTCACCCAGTGCCTTAACCCGATCAGCGTAATGCGCCGCTTGCCCCGGTTTGCCAATGACCATTATTTGAACGTCAAACGGCAGCAGCGCCGCGCCTGCAAGCAATACGTCCAAGCCCTTCTTTTTAAAATCATGACCCACAAAGCCAACGGTCATGACACCCGCGCGAACCCCCAGGCGCTCGCGAGCTGCCGCTTTTTCTAAATCACTGATTGGCTGACTTGGTATGTCTACCCCTGGCGGAACAACAGTGCATTCGGGTAAACCGGCCATGTATTGCCGGGTTTCATCGTGCACAAATTGCGATACAAAAACGCAGTGATGCCTGGCGTTAAGCATCCGCCTGTTCTCAAGCCACAAATAGGCAAGCAGCCTGGGGCTTAGCGCAATACGCAGTGCGCTCATACCGCGCTGCTTTAGGCTGGCATGAACCGTTTTAACGCTGACGGTTTGTACGCTACCGTGCGTGATGTTTTCGTAAGAGTGCACCACGTCAAATCCCGAGCGCGTAACGCGCCGGGTGTACCAGCTAAACCACAGTTGGTTGATCCAGCGCGAACCAATGGGCAGCTTGGGAACCAGCACGTGCTTGAGGTGCGCGCCTTCAGGGATGGGCGGCGGTACAAACAACTGGGAAACCACCGTAATGTCGTACTCGCCAAGCATGCACATGGCCAAAGAAACGGCCAGACTTTCTGCGCCGCCGCTTGTCTTTGCAAAGTTCCGCGTCACAACGGCCAGCTGCGGTTTCATCACATCAGTTTTATAAACTTGGCGTCATTCATAGCGCTTCAGGCCTGCGGCGCTGCGCTGCGGCTGGTTAGCCCGCGCTTGTCTTCGTATCGGCTCAGGCATTTCAGCAGCAGCTGCATCCAGGTTGTGGTGCGGCTCACCAGTACACGCGGCAAAAGCAAGTCGTCTGACTGGCCTGGAACTACACGACCCCGCGCGGTAGTGGTGGCAGTGACATAACCCGCGCTTTTAACCGCCGCTGTAGCGCCTGTATTCAAACCGCCGTAGGGGTAACAAAAATGCTGGACCCCACCGACCTGATCAATCATTTTCTCTAGCACGTGCTTTGACTCACCAATTTCCAGGCGCTGCTCTGCTTCCGCCAATTGGGACACGTTGGCGTGGCTCAAGGTGTGGGAGCCGACTTCTTGACCCGCGTCAATCCAGGCTTGAAGCTGCTGCACCGTCATTAACGGTACTTGCACAACCCCACGCCCGATGTCCCAGCTGTTGGTTTTCCCCACCTGGTTGGCCACCACATAGCAAGTTGAAGTGAAGCCATGGCGTTTGAGCACTGGCAGCGCACAACGCAGGTTGTTTTCATATCCGTCGTCAAAGGTGATGCCAAATACTTTGCCGCGTTTTTCCCCGTTCAGGTAGGGGAGCAAGTCACCCATAGACTTGCCCACATAACCGATTGCCGAAAGCGCCGCCATGTGTCTGGCAAATGTCTTGGGCGCAACCACCAGCCCGCGCATCGGTGAGCCTTTTGGCGGCTGCGCGTCGACCTGGTGGTACATCAGTATGGGTATCGTTTGCTGAGCCATGTTCTGAATGGTGTTTACATCAACACAATATCGTATTGCTCTTGCGCCATGGCCGCTTCAGCCTGAAGCGAGATCGGCTTGCCAATAAACTCGCTAAGGCCAGCTAAGTGCTGACTTTCTTCATCTAAGAAAAGCTCAATGACTTTGGGCGACGCCACAACCCTGAACTCGCGCGGATTAAACTGCCGCGCCTCGCGTAGGATCTCTCGCAAAATGTCATACGTCACGCTGCGGGCAGTTTTAACAACACCTTTGCCGCTGCAGGCACTGCAAGGCTCGCACAACTGATGGGCCAAAGATTCACGGGTGCGCTTGCGAGTCATCTCCAGCAGCCCTAAAGCCGAAAACCCGTTGACGTTTGTCTTGACACGATCACGCGCAAGCTGCTTTTGAAACTCCGCCAACACCGAATCTCGATGCGCTTCTTTGACCATATCAATGAAGTCCACAATCACAATACCTCCCAAATTGCGCAGCCGCAATTGCCGGGCAATCGCCAGCGATGCTTCAAGATTGGTCTTGAAAATCGTCTCGTCAAAATTGCGCGCACCGACAAAGCCGCCGGTGTTCACGTCAACCGTGGTCAGCGCCTCGGTTTGGTCAATGATGAGGTAACCGCCCGATTTCAAATCAACCCGGCGGCCCAGCGCTTTGGCGATGTCGTCGTCAATATTAAACAAATCGAAAATGGGGCGCTCACCGGCGTACAGCTGCAGCTTTTCAGCCGTTGCCGGCATAAATTCGGCGGCAAAGGTTTTGAGTTTTTCGAATTGTTCGCGTGAATCAATTCGTATGGTTTGCGTTCCTTCAAACACCACATCACGCAGCACGCGCTGCAGTAAATCAAGGTCTTGGTGCAGCACCGACGCTGGCGGCAAACGCAGTGCCGCGTCTTTAATGCGGGCCCAGGTTTTGCGAAGATAGGCAATGTCTTCCAGCAGCTCAGCGTCCAGCGCGTCTTCACCGTTGGTGCGCAAAATAAAACCGCCGCCTGCGGCACCGGCCAGAGCAATCACACGTTGCCGCAGCTCTTCGCGTTGCTTGGGCGGGATTTTTTGGGACACACCCACATGGTCGTCTTGCGGCAGAAAAACCAACAAACGCCCCGCAATACTGATTTGCGCGGTGAGTCGCGCGCCCTTAGTGCCAATCGGGTCCTTTAACACCTGCACCATCACGGCCTGGCCTTCAAACAGCTGCTTTTCAATGGGCTGAACGGCGGGTGCGGGCGCGTCGCCGTCCGCATGGCGACTGTTGATGCTGCTCATCAAGTCCGCTACGTGCAAGAACGCGGCTTTGTCCAGCCCGATATCAATGAAGGCCGACTGCATGCCCGGCAGCACGCGCGCCACCTTGCCCAAATACACGTTGCCGACCAGTCCGCGCTCTAACGAACGTTCAACCTGCAGCTCTTGCAACGCGCCATGTTCAATAACGGCCACGCGGGTTTCCTGGGGCGACCAGTTGATGAGGATGTCTTGTTGCATTGCGTTGAATTCTAAATTCTCAGGCCGGCCGCTTTGAGCAGCAACGCCGTTTCACGAATCGGCAACCCCATGATGCCGCTGTAGCTGCCGTCGATGCGCGTGATGTGCACGGCAGCCCTGCCCTGCACCGCATACGCACCGGCCTTGCCGAGCGGCTCGCCAGTGGCAACGTAGGCGCTGATTTGCTTGGCCGTCATGGCCTCGAATGTGACCCTGGAGGTACTGAGCGCATCAAACCGCTTGCGGCCTGCTTGTACGGCCACAGCCGTCAGCACGCGGTGGGTATTGCCAGAAAGCTCAGCCAACATGCGTTTTGCGTCTAGCGCGTCATCTGGCTTGCCGTAA
>JANMWH010000374.1:0-1552 GCA_031393945.1 Polaromonas sp.
AACTTCGCAATCATCATCATCGGCGACGAAATTTTGTCGGGCAAGCGCGCCGACAAACACTTGCCCAAAGCCATCGAACTGCTGGGTGCACGCGGCTTGCAGTTGGCCTACGCCGACTACGTGGGCGACGACCCGGCCCGCATTACCGCTACTTTAAAAAGAGCCTTCCAGGCCGCCCGCGACTCAGGCGATGTGGTGTTTTCTTGCGGCGGCATTGGCGCTACGCCAGACGACCACACCCGTCAGTGCGCAGCCGCGGCACTGGGCGTTGGGCTGGCCCTGCACCCCAAGGCCAAGGCACTGATTACCGAGCGCATGCGTGACACCGCCAAAGACCAAGGCGTGGTTTTTGATGCTGACCACCCTGACAACATTCACCGTCTGGACATGGGTTTGTTCCCGGTGGGCGCTGAGATTATTCCGAATCCGTACAACAAAATCCCCGGTTTTAGCTGCTATGTCGAGCGCAATGGGTCTTCAACCAAGCAGGGGCCGCGGGACTGGCTTGGCCAGACCGCAGGCGCAGCGGCCCCCTCGCTGGGCAGTGACCCACACAAAGTGGGGGAGCGCGGGGGCATACATTTCGTGCCAGGCTTCCCCGTGATGGCCTGGCCGATGATTGCCGGTGTTTTGGACTCTGGCTACGCCCACCTGCACCAAACTGCGGCGTACATTGAAAAGTCGATCATTGTTTCAGGTTCGATGGAAGCCACCCTGACACCGCTTATGGTGGCGATTGAGGCTGCTCACGCCGGGGTCAAAGTGTTCAGCTTGCCCAGTGTTGACCACCCCGTGTACGGCCGCCACATTGAGCTGGGCGTAAAAGGCGCGCCGTCTGCCATTGATGTTGCTTACCCCGCGCTGCTGGCCGGGCTCAAGCAATTTAGCGTGACGCTTGGCCCTGAATTGGTGCGTTAAATGCTTCCTTAAGGTGCGTGTATTTTTTTGCACCAAGATGGTGTTTATGCGGCCTGGTTTTTTCAGCAGCAGATACCAAAAGAGCCGTTCGCGAATCGTTGTAGACTCTTATTCTTTGGCATAAAAAGTGCGTATCAACACTACTGAATTGTTATAGTTTTAATTTTTTACCACCCCGAAACAGGAGATTCTGATGGCAAAGACCGTCGCAGACGTCATGAAAATGGTCAAGGAAAACGAAGTCAAGTTTGTTGACTTTCGCTTTACCGACACCCGAGGCAAAGAGCAGCACGTGACCGTGCCCGTGTCCCATTTTGACGAAGACAAATTCGCTTCAGGTCACGCGTTTGACGGCTCGTCGATTGCCGGCTGGAAGGGCATCGAGGCATCAGACATGCTGCTCATGCCTGACCCCAACACCGCCAACCTTGACCCGTTTTTTGAAGAAACCACTATTTTCCTGTCATGCGATGTGCTGGAGCCCGGTGACGGCAAAGCCTACGACCGCGACCCCCGCTCGATTGCCAAACGCGCCGAGGCTTACCTCAAGGCCAGCGGCCTGGGCGACACGGCTTACTTCGGGCCAGAGCCAGAATTTTTCATCTTTGACGATGTGCGATGGAACACCGACGCA
>JANMWH010000375.1:0-1583 GCA_031393945.1 Polaromonas sp.
GATTATTTTGAAGCACAACAACACGTTTTTAACCGCGTATGCGCACAACCAGACCCTGCTGGTCAAAGAAGACCAGTCGGTTAAAAAAGGTCAAAAAATTGCTGAAATGGGCAACAGCGATGCTGACCGGGTCAAGCTGCACTTTGAAATCAGGCGCCAAGGCAAACCGGTTGACCCGGCCAGGTACTTGCCAGCCAAATAAGGTGAGATGTCGCCGGTAAAAAGCCCCACGCGCTGGGGCTTTTTCATCGCCGATTTGAGGCAGTTTTAGGGCTGTTTTACTATTGAAAAAGCCTTTTTATCCAATAAATACGGACGTGAGCAGCTCCTGATTGCATAGCATACTGATTGACCCACATGTCCCGACCCGAGCCCCCGCCCGAACCCGCCAGCGCTGCGCTCGCCAACGCCGCACATGGCCCAGATTTGCTGACCGTCGAGTCGCTCGACATGGACGCCCAAGGCATTGCCCACCGCGCTGACGGTAAGGTGGTGTTCATTGAAGGCGCGCTGCCTTATGAGGTCGTCACGGCCAATGTGTACCGCAAAAAGCCGTCGTTTGAAAAAGCCATGGTGATGCACATTCACCGTGAATCGTCGCAGCGTGTTACGCCCGGCTGCGCCTACTATGGGCTGCATACCGGGGCGTGCGGCGGCTGCAAAATGCAGCATTTGCACATCGGCGCGCAAGTCGCCGTCAAGCAGCGGGTACTTGAAGACGCGCTTGGCCATATCGGCAAACTCAAACCAGACAACTTGTTGCGGCCGATTGAAGGCCCGGCTTGGGGCTACCGCTACCGGGCCCGGTTGTCGGTGCGTTTTGTGCACAAAAAAGGCGAAGTGCTGGTGGGCTTTCACGAGCGTAAAAGCAGCTACGTGACCGACATGCACAGCTGCGCGGTGTTGCCGCCGCACGTGAGTAATCTGCTCATGCCGCTGCGCGGGCTGATTGCCAGCCTGGACGCCAAAGAAACAGTGCCGCAAATTGAGCTTGCCTGCGGCGACGAGAAACCGGAAGCGGTGACCGCGCTGGTGCTGCGCCACATGGAAAACCTGAGCGAGGCCGACCGCGAGCGCCTGCGTGCCTTTGCTGCGCTGCACCCGGGCCTGCAGTGGTGGCTGCAGCCGGGCGGGTTAGACACGGTGGCGCTGCTGGATGAAGACGTGCCGCAGCTTAGCTACGCGCTGCCTGAGTTCGGTGTGGTCATGCCGTTTAAACCCACCGACTTTACGCAGGTCAACCCGCATATCAACCAGGTGCTGGTGTCCCGTGCTTTGCGATTGCTCGACGTGCAGCTCCATGAGCGCGTGATTGACTGGTTTTGCGGCTTGGGCAACTTCACGCTGCCCCTTAGCACACGTGCCCGCGCTGTGTTGGGCGTAGAGGGCAGCGAGGTGCTGGTGGCCCGTGCGCGTGAAAATTACGAATCAAACAGTGCTGGTAATAAACAAATACGGGCGCGAGCAGCTACTCAATTTATAGCGCGAAATTTGTTTGAAATGACACCCGCCATGCTGGTAAAAGACGGTGCAGCAGAAAAATGGCTGGTTGACCCGCCGCGCGAAGGCGCATTTGAGCTGTT
>JANMWH010000393.1:0-1530 GCA_031393945.1 Polaromonas sp.
AGCACGCATGCTGTACGAAGTGCTGGGCGACGTGTGGGTGGTGCAGCGCAACCCGTATCTGCAAGACGACATGCTGGACAACCCCAAGCGCCGCAAGCTGCTGGTGGATGCGCTGCAGCACCGCTTGAGTGAAGTTGAAAAGCGCCGCACACCGGGGGTGGATACGCAGCGTGATGCCGTCGTCGGTGAACTTTTGCAAGCCGCACGCGATGCCGTGACCCGCTTTGCCACCTCGTTTGAAGAAATCTATGACCTGCGCCGTCTGGCCACGCGCAAACTGGGCAAGCTGACTGAAAAAGACAACATCAAGTTTGACGGCCTGTCGCGTGTATCTCACGTCACCGACGCAACCGACTGGCGGGTCGAATACCCGTTTGTGGTGCTCACGCCCGACACCGAAGTAGAAATGGCCGGCTTGGTCAAGGGCTGCATTGATTTGGGGTTGACGATTGTCCCGCGCGGCGGCGGTACGGGCTACACCGGCGGGGCAATTCCGCTGACCTGGAAATCAGCCGTTATCAACACCGAAAAGCTGGAGGCGATGACCGAGGTGGAAATGGTCATGCTGCCTGGTCTTGATAAGCCGGTTGCGACAGTCTGGACTGAAGCCGGCGTGGTCACCCAGCGCGTGGCCGATGCGGCCGACCGGGGCGGCTACGTATTTGCGGTGGACCCAACTTCGGCTGAAGCGTCGTGCATTGGCGGCAACATTGCGATGAACGCAGGCGGCAAAAAAGCCGTGCTGTGGGGAACAGCACTGGACAATCTGGCCAGCTGGCGCATGGTCACGCCGGATTCGCAATGGCTTGAAGTGACGCGCGTCAACCACAACCTCGGCAAGATTCACGATGCTGAGCTGGCCAGCTTTGAGCTGAAATATTTTGAAGCCGACGGCAAAACATTTGTGCGGCAAGAGCGGCTGGACATACCAGGCAAAAGCTTTCGCAAAGAAGGCCTAGGCAAAGACGTTACCGACAAGTTTTTAAGCGGCTTGCCCGGCATACAAAAAGAAGGCTGCGATGGCCTGATTACCAGCGCACGCTGGATTGTTCACCGCATGCCAGTGCACACCCGCACCGTGTGTATGGAGTTTTTTGGCAACGCCAAAGACGCTGTGCCCAGCATTGTGGAGATCAAAGACTTCATGTTTGCCGAGCAAAAGCGCAGCGAGGCCGCTGGCTCACCCGTGTTGTTGGCGGGACTGGAACATCTGGACGACCGCTATTTGCGCGCTGTGGGTTACGCCACCAAATCAAAACGCGGCGGCTTGCCCAAAATGGTGTTGATTGGCGATATTGCGGGTGACGATGCTGATGCCGTGGCCAGAGCCACCAGTGAAGTCGTGCGCATTGCCAATTCGCGCAGTGGTGAAGGTTTTATTGCCATTAGCCCTGAAGCGCGCAAAAAGTTTTGGCTGGACCGCAAGAAAACCGCCGCCATTTCGCGCCACACCAACGCCTTCAAAATCAATGAAGACGTGGTCATCCCGCTACCGCGCATGGCCGAGTACACCGACGGCATTGAACGCAT
>JANMWH010000140.1:0-3672 GCA_031393945.1 Polaromonas sp.
ATCAAAGCGCAAAAATTGGCCAATCATTTGCACAAAGCGCTCATGCACCGGCTTGTCAAAGCCATACAGCTCCTTGATTTCTTCAATGCGCTTGGCGTCCACGCCCTGTCGGCCGCGGTAGCCAGCGCCCGATGCAGCTGCGCCCTCACCTCCCGAATCACGGCCCTGCAGCTGCGCCACCATTTGCTCCACTGGCCCGCCGGGTACAAACTGCACCATGGCAAAGGTCAGCAACAGCACCCCGAACAAAGTCGGAATCATCAGCAGAAGGCGTTTAAGAATGTAGCTGGCCATTAGAGATTTTTCTTTGAGGCCCACCAGGTTGACATCGCCCAGTTGCCAGCTTCGTAGTACGGAGGAATCACAGCCGGCAGCACAAGCTGCCCAGGCCGGTAGCCAATAAAAAACGCATCGTTGTAATACTGCGGCACGGAGTAGTGGCCATTCGCCAATACCCGGTCTAGTGCGCGCATGGCAGCTGACAAATCGGGGCGGGTGGTGGCGCTGACGACTTTTTTCAGCAACGCATCAATAGCCGGGTCAGAAATACCCCAGATGTTCGACGAGCCTGGCGTTTTAGCGGCTTCCGAACCAAAGCGCTCGATCAATTCGCCACCCGGCGCAGTGCTGCCCAGCAAGCGTAAGCTGGTCAGTTCGAAATCAAACGCGTCCATTTTTTGTTTGCTGAGTGAGTAGTCCACCACGCGGTACGTCATGGTGATACCTAGTTTTTCGAGCGCTTTTTGAAACGGCCCCACCACCCTGATTAACGACGGCTGGTCGTTTAAAAACTCCATCACAAACGCTTCGCCCCTGGCGTTACGCAGCGCGCCGTCTTTGTAATTCCAGCCCGCTTCTTTGAGCAGCGCTTGCGCTTGTCGCAAGTTGTCACGCAAACTCGCAGGCGGTGCGGTACTGGCGCCGACAGGCACAGCGCCAAAGACTTCAGGGTTTAGCTTGTCCCTCAGCGGCTCAAGCAGCGCCAGCTCGTCTGGCTTGGGCAAGCCTTCGGCCTGAAATTCGCTGTTGGGAAAGTAGCCGTTTACGCGCTTGTAAATGCCGTAAAACAGCTGCCGGTTCATCCATTCAAAATCATAAGCCAATCCAATCGCTTTGCGAACTCGCACGTCTTGAAAGATCGGTTTACGCAGGTTAAAGATGTACCCCTGAAAGTCACCCGGGTTGCGGTTCTCAAATATGCGCTTGACCAGCTCACCCGAAGTGAACTGCTTGCCGTAGTACTGCCGCGCCCAGTTGCGCGAAATAAACTCCCTCAGGAAATCAAATTCACCCGCCTTAAGCCCCTCAAAGCGGGACGTGTCGTCCAGGTAAATTTTGAAGGTGATACGGTCAAAATTGAACTGCCCTTTGCGCGTGGGCAAATCAGCCGCCCAATACTTGGCATCACGTACATATGTGATGTCGCGGCCCATATTGTCGCTGGGCAATTTGTACGGGCCCGAGCCGATGGGAACATCAGCAACGATCTTGTCAAATGGTTTACCTCCGCCCCACTTGGCGCTGAACACGGGCATAGCACCCACCACCAGCGGCAGCTCTGGGTTCGGGCTGGCAAAATCAAAGCGCACCATTCGCTCGCCCACCACAACCACGCCCTTGACGTCGGCGTAGATTGTGCGGAACTGCGGCGCAGCCAGCTTGCTAACGAGCTGCGTGTACGAATGCAGCACATCCGCAGCCAACACCGGCGAGCCGTCATGAAACTTGGCTTTGGGGTTGAGCCTGAACGTGGCCGACAACTTGTCTGGCGCCACGTCAACATCTTCGGCCAGCAGGCCGTACCCGGTGGTGGGCTCTTCAGAATTGCCAATCAGCAAGCTTTCAAACATCAGCGTTTCGATGCCGTAGGGCGTCGTGCCGCGCAGCGTGTACGGGTTAAATTTGTCAAAGTTGGTGGGGCGCGTGGGCGGCACCATGCGAATTTCGCCGCCCTTGGGCGCAGCCGGGTTCACATAGCTGAAGTGGGTAAAGCCAGCTGGGTATTTGATGTCGCCAAACTGGGCGTAAGCGTGCGCCGCCCAGGTGCCACCAGACCCCATTAGGGAAGCCATCATGATTAAAAAGCTGAGTAAAGCGCGCATGTCACAATTCTGCAAGATTTTTGACAAGGATTACGCCATGGGTTTTTTAAAAGGCAAAAAATTATTGATCACTGGCGTATTGAGCAACCGCTCAATAGCCTACGGCATCGCCAAGGCCTGCAAAGCCCAAGGCGCGGAGTTGGCTTTTGCCTATGTGGGTGAGCGCTTCAAGGCGCGCATCACCGAGTTTGCAGCCGACTTTGACTCGACCCTGATTTTTGACTGCGACGTGGGCAGCGACGAGCAGATCACCCAGCTTTTCACCGATTTGGCCAAAGTCTGGCCGAAGTTTGACGGCTTTGTGCACAGCATTGGCTTTGCGCCTAAAGAATCAATTTCGGGCGACTTTCTGGAAGGCCTGAGCCGCGAAGGCTTCAAAATCGCCCACGACATCAGCGCCTACAGCTTTCCGGCGATGGCCAAGGCTGCCTTGCCGTACTTAAATGACAAATCGGCCCTGCTCACCCTCACCTACCTGGGCGCGCTGCGCGTGCTGCCCAACTACAACACCATGGGCCTGGCCAAAGCCAGCCTGGAAGCGTCGGTGCGCTACACGGCTGAGTCGCTTGGCCCGAAGAACATCCGAGTTAACGGCATCAGCGCCGGGCCAATCAAAACGCTGGCCGCTAGCGGTATTGCGGGTTTCAGCAAAATACTGAAAGCCGTGGCTGACGCCGCGCCGATGCGCCGCAACGTCACGATTGATGAAGTCGGCAACGTGGCTGCGTTTTTAATGAGCGACCTGGCCAGTGGCGTGACGGCTGAAATTACTTATGTTGATGGTGGGTTTAGTCAGGTGGTGGGTGGGATTGCTGAGCCTGCTGGTGCTGTCTAAAGGCTGAAATACGTCGAAATATGCCATTTTCAAGCATAGAAACAGCCTGTAGCCCAATAAACACGGGCGCGAGCAGCTATTTTAAACGTAGCGCTTTGGTCTTGCTGCTGGCAGCGCTGGGCTGCGGCGCGGCACCCGTTGCGGTGGCTGCGGACATTAAACCGCCGCTGATGCTGGCCAATGTTTACAGCCCGAGCGTTGCATTAGCCGACTACTGGGTAAGCGAAAAATATGACGGCGTGCGCGGCTATTGGGATGGGCAAAAGCTGTTGACCAGGGGCGGTCAAACCATCAACGCGCCCGCGTGGTTTACCGCTAACTGGCCCAAAACCCCGATGGACGGTGAGCTGTGGGCCGGGCGTGGGCAGTTTCAACAAGCCGTGTCGACGGTGCGCCAACAAAGCCCTGACGACGCCGCCTGGCGCGGCATCAAGTTCATGGTGTTTGACTTGCCTGCCGAGCCGGGCACGTTCACCGAGCGGCTGTCGACACTCAACGGTGTGGTCGCCAAACTGGCCGTGCCGTGGGTGCAAGCCGTGGCGCAGAGCGAAGTCGCCAGCCACGCGGCGCTGCAAACCCAGCTGAAGCAAATCACCAAAGCAGGCGCTGAAGGGCTGATGCTGCACCGAGGCAGCTCGCTGTACAAAGGCGTGCGCAATGACGACTTGCTCAAAGTTAAAACCCACGACGATGCAGAAGCAAAAGTCATTGCGCATATACCCGGCAAAGGTAAGT
>JANMWH010000471.1:0-1711 GCA_031393945.1 Polaromonas sp.
GACTTCATGGTCATGATGCCGTTGGGGCCGCAATTCACGCAGCTGTTCAACATCAGTGATGCGAAGTTTGGTTTGCTGGTGTCGGCATACACCTTTTCAGCGGGCGCATCGGGCTTGCTGGCGTCGTTTTATGTTGACCGCTTTGGCCGCAAAAAATTGCTGCTCACGCTGTATGTGTTGTTCGGCCTGGCTACGCTAGCCTGCGGATTGGCGCAAAGCTACGACACGCTAATGCTGGCGCGGATCGCGGCAGGCGCTTTTGGCGGCGTGTTGGCAGCACTGGCGCAAACGATTGTTGCGGATGTGATTCCGTTCGAGCGGCGTGGCCGGGCGATGGGCATTGTGATGTCGTCGTTTGCGCTGGCGTCTGCGGCCGGCGTGCCGATTGGCCTGTTTTTAGCGGCGCACTTCAATTGGCACACGCCGTTTTTTGTAATTGCGGCGGTGTGCGGTGTGCTGGCAGTAGGTGCCTGGGTTACGTTGCCGCCGCTGGCTGGTCACTTGCAACACCAGCGCAGCTCGCCGCTGTCGAGCATCATGCAAGTGCTTAAAGACAGCAACCACCAAAAGGCATTTTTATTTACCGCTTTGATGATGGTGGCGGGCTTTACCGTTATTCCGTACATCACCATTTACACGACTACCAATGGCGGCTTAACGGTGCAGCAAGTGCCCTACGTTTACCTGTTGGGTGGCGCGGCAACGTTGGTCACCACGCGCTGGGTAGGCCGGCTAACCGACTCGGTGGGCAAGGCAAAAATGTTCAGCATCATGGCAGTATTTGCCATGCTGACGGTGTTGCTGGTCACGGTGTGTGCGTCGTTTGGCTTGTGGGGCATTTTGCTCGTGACCACCATCATGTTTATCGGCATGAACGGCCGCATGGTGCCCGGCATGGCGCTGGCCACGAGTGCTGCTAACCCGAAGTTGCGCGGTACATTTATGGCGCTCAATTCATCGGTGCAATCAGCTGCAATGGGCGCGGCAACCTTTGTGGGCGGCCTAGTTATCAGCCGTGATGCGCAGGGGCTGGTGCAAAACTTTTGGATAAACGCGCTGATTGGCGCAGTGGCCACCTTGCTTAGTTTAGTGATGGTCAAGCGGCTGCACTTGTATGGCGCGGCGCCCGCCGAACGGGTTAGCCCCGCTGCGGCTAAAGTTACCTGACACACAACCACTCAAAAAGACATTTATGAAAACAAAAGCCGCCGTCGCCTGGAAATCAGGCCAACCCCTCACCATTGAAACCGTTGACCTGGACGGTCCGCGCTACGGCGAGGTACTGGTTGAAATCAAAGCCACTGGCATTTGCCACACCGACTACTACACCCTGTCAGGCGCTGACCCGGAAGGGATCTTCCCGGCCATCCTGGGCCATGAGGGCGCTGGCATTGTGGTCGATGTGGGGCCCGGAGTCACGTCGCTTAAAAAAGGCGATCACGTCATTCCGCTGTACACGCCCGAGTGCCGCCAGTGCAAGTTTTGCCTGTCGCGCAAAACCAATTTGTGCCAGCTCATTCGCGGCACGCAGGGCAAGGGTTTGATGCCCGACGCTACGTCGCGATTCAGCCTGGACGGCAAGCCGATTTTTCATTACATGGGCACGTCAACGTTTAGCAACTACACGGTAGCGCCTGAAATTTCGCTCGCCAAAATCCGCAAAGACGCGCCGTTTGACAAGGTTTGCTACATCGGCTGCGGCGTCACCACC
>JANMWH010000483.1:0-2074 GCA_031393945.1 Polaromonas sp.
GTGAATTTTGAATTCGCACCATCCAAGTTCCCGCCACGCAAACCAGCAGCCAGCAAAACCGGCCCAGCGACCATCAAAACACCCTTCGGCAAAACCGTCGCGGTGAAAACAGCAGCGGGCAAAGCCGCCAAGCCAGCCGCCAAAAAAGTTGCGGCCAAAAAGACGCCTGCTGTAAAAGTAGCCAAGCCAAAAGTTGCGAGAGTAGCCAAGCCGGGCTCAGGCCTGAAACCCAGCGAAGCTTTGGCCGCAGTTATCGGCGCGGAACCAGTTGCCCGCACCCAGGTCATCAAAAAGCTGTGGGACTACATCAAGGCCGAAAATCTACAGGACAGCACCAACAAACGCAACATCAACGCCGATGCCAAACTGCTACCCGTATTCGGCAAGCCGCAGGTCACCATGTTTGAGCTGGCCGGGATTGTGGGCAAGCATTTGAGTTAGTTGTCTGCAGTGATCTGCTTACAAGCCGCTCTTGATTTAATAGCTGCTCGCGCCCGTGCTTATTGGGCTTTTGGCATTTTTATATTTAGTGAAGGGCGCCCATGTTGATTCTTGTAATTGCAGGTGGTGCGTTTGTTGCGGTGGCTCTTATCGTGTTACTGGCCAGCGCCCAGATTATTGCGCCGCTGGCCCTTGGCACGGCAGCAGTCGCGGTGGTGATGGGCCTGCTGATGAAAACGCCCGCCGGCCCTGCCACTTCCAAAAAATGGCAAGCACTGGGAGCGGGAACAGTCTTGGTAATACTGGTGATTACGGGAATCACCACGGCATTTACTGCAAGTAAGTTCATCGCCGATAACTTTGATGGCGATGCCATCAACATCCGCGTCGGCAAAGAAGCTGAAATCGAGGCGCTGATAGCTAAACGTGACCGCCCCGACTGGCTGGCAAAGTCACGTGCCATCGCCCTGAGCATGAAGCCCCCAAAAAATCCCAAGATGTCTGACTATGGCAAATCGCTCAATTTGACCGTGCTGAAAAGAGCAGCGGCTGTGCCGGTTCAGTACGAATTTAGCTCTCCCGAGATAGCGTTGCTTGAGGTGATTTTTGCTGAACAGTTTGGCCCGCTGGAAGGCGCCGACAAAGTGATCAACTGCCAATATCCTGGCGTCAGGATCATGCTGGCCAAATCCACTCCGGCGGATGTGGCCGACGTGATTGGGCGCTACTCCAAAGCGGAACGATCTTGCGACGGCCGCTATAGTTATCTGGCAGAAGTTCGAAGGCAATGCAGCGACAAAAACAGCCGTTGGGGCCAACGCTGTGCAGCCGACCTGCCTCGGGCACAGCTGGCGGAGATTGCCGCAGGCCCTGAGCTGGACGCACGTCGGGACAATGAAAATCTGAACACAAAAGTCACCGAGCTTCTGGACATTATGGAAAAGGCGCAGTCCGGCAGGTAAGCTGGCGGTTTGTGGCTGGGCAGGCGAGTGATATGGTTTTTATAGCTGCACGCCCCGTTTTGATTGATCTGCAAGCCGATATTACTTTACCGTCAACTGCGTACCTGCGTTAAACAGACCACTTGCAGAGCAAGAATCTGGGTCAGACTCCAATTTTTTTTCACTCCGGCCGTCAAACCTGGTCAAACAAGCTCAGCCAATTGACGCGGCGAACAAACCAACACTCCTTCAAAACGCCTGCCATAACCTGGCCCAAAGTGTGTGCTGTCACCCGTTACCAGCACATTGCACGCTAAACCCATCGCCGCCAGTAGCACCGGGCGGTCTTTTTCAGGTAGCCACTGCACGGCGGCTTGAAGTGTTGGCAACAACTGTGCAAATTGCACGGCGCTTGTTTCGATCTGGCTGAGCAGCGCGTCCAAGTCAAGTATGGCTTGAGCGTCGGCTTTTGCGGCGATGTTGCGACTGGCTTCAGCCTGTACGTAGGTGTCAGCTACCAGCGTGTGCTTGGTGCGTGTGAGGTTTTGTAGCAGTTGGCGAATGGCGCCGTTTGATTTGGCGGCGGAAAAAAGAATGTTTGCATCCAGAAAAATTCGCATGGCGCACGCAGCCTAAAGCTTGCGCTTTGCCACCAGCAAGGCCAAGTCGGCTTCGGCATCGTCAAACTCTTT
>JANMWH010000159.1:0-2672 GCA_031393945.1 Polaromonas sp.
GCGTCCATGTCTAGCTTGCTTTTGTCAAAGCTCACCGGAAAGTGCGTGGGCATGCCGGGTTGCCAGTTAAAGGCTTTGAAGTAATTGGCCACCGAGCCAATGACATCAGCGGGGCTGTTCCACAAATCGATGTTGCCGTCGCCATCAAAATCAACAGCGTATTTGGACCAGCTGGACGGCATGAACTGCGGCATGCCCATCGCCCCGGCAAAGCTGCCCAGTGGCTTGAAAGGGTCTTCACCGCGGCGGCTTTGCAGAGTTAAAAACTGCTCAACTTCGCCTTTGAAAAATTCGCTGCGTTCTTTGGCGCGTGGGTGGCTGCTGGGAAAGTCGAACGCCAGCGTGGTGATGGCGTCCATCACGCGAAAGCTGCCGGTGTCGCGGCCGTAAATGGTTTCGACACCAATGATGCCGACGATGATGTCAATTGGCACGCCGTATTCTTTTTCAGCGCGCTGCAGCGTAGCCGCGTTGGTTTGCCAAAACTTCACGCCAGCCGCTATGCGCACCGGGTCAATAAAACGGCTGCGGTACACGCGCCAGTTTTTAACGAAAGGTTTGGGGGCGGGTTGCATCAGGCGCGCCACCGTAGCGCTATACCTGGCTTGGCCGATGGCCTGGCGAACCCAGGTGGGGTCCAGGTCGCGCCTGGCGGCCAGGTCGTCGGCAAACTGCATGACTTCTGGGCGGTTGGAATAATTGGAATGACTGGCAGAGGGCTGCCCTGCAGCTGGAGAGCCGTTTAAAGCCGCTTTTTTAGTATCATTTAAGTCTGTAGCCCAAGAGATACGGGCGCAAGCAGCTACTAAAATAATAGTAGATAAAAACTTGAATAAGGGCAGTTTTGCAGGCATGCCCTCATTTTACTTAGGCCAGGCCAGCGTTTTGAACTGCTGCTTGAGTTGCTGCAGGGCCGCCGTGCTGGCGTGGGTTGCGCTGGCGTAGCGTTGCGCTTCCAGTTGCATCAGCCAGGCGACTAGCCCGCTGTGCGCGGGGTCTGCTTTTGAGTCAGGCAATTTGCCAAGCAGCAACAGCGCGAGCTGGCGCGGCGTGCTGGCGGCGGTGCTTTCAATACCGGCTTTGGCCAAACGTTTGCGCGCGCGCTCCAGCAAGCGCAGCCACGGGTCGTGCTGGGTGCGCTCCCACAGTCCCCAGGCCGCGCCCACTATGCTGACGGCCACCACAATGCCAATCAGCACATAGCTCAAGTCTTCCCAGCTGGGTGACGTGAAACCGATGTTTTTCAAAAGGTTGAGTTGCTTGCCTTGCGTGTAGTTCAGCACCCACTGGTTCCAGCTGTTGTTGACGGCTTCCCACGCGGCGCGCAGCTGCAAGGAAAACGCGGGGTTGAAATTGCGCAGCGCCTGGCCGACTGCATTTTGCGGCGGCGTTAAGCGCTGAAACGCGCCGGTGCGGCTAGGCGACACCGCCGATGTGGGGTCAACACGTACCCAGCCTCGGCCTTCAAACCACACCTCGGCCCACGCGTGTGCATCGCTTTGGCGCACTGTCCAGAAACCGTCAACACCGTTTAACTCGCCGCCCTGGTAGCCAGTCACGATGCGCGCTGGCACGCCGAGGGCGCGCATCAAAATCACAAAGCTCGACGCAATGTGTTCACAAAAGCCTTCTTTTTTGTCGAACCAGAATTCGTCTGCGGTGTTTTGGCCGTACACGCCCGGCTCTAGCGTGTAGATATAGCTGCCTTCTCGCAATTTGCTCATCACCACATCGACAAGCGGGCCGCTGGCAGCTTGTGCATAGCGCGGGTCGCGCCGAATGTCTTGGGCCAGCGCGAGTGTGCGGGGGTTAAAGCCTGGCGGTAAATCAACAAATTCTTTCAAGCCAATCACCGGCTGCGTGGGGCCGTGGGTAAAGCGCGGGTAGCTCTCGACTTTATAGCGCACCAGGCTGTTGATGGGGCGGTTGGTGATCCACTGCAAATCGCTCAACATGAAGCTTTCGTAGCCTTCAACAGCGGGCGGCTTGGGCGCTGCGTCCATCATCACCAGCCACGGCTTGCTGCTGGGTTCTTGCGTGACTTCATAGCGAACCGGCTCGCCGCTCACCGCCAAACTGGCAGTCACCTTGAAGCGCGAAAACACATCTGGGTTGGCGGCGCGCCACTCGCGGCCATCAAAGGTAGACAGCACCGGCCCACGAAAGTACAAGTCGCTTTGCTGCGGCGGTGCGCCTTCAAACTTGATGCGCAGCGCCACGCTGTCGTCTAACGCCAGGCTGGCGATGGTGCCCACCTGCATGGTGCTGCTCAACCCGCTGCGGCCGGCGATTGCTTCGCCCGGTGTGCCCCACAGCGGCGCCAAGCGCGGGAAAAGCAAAAACAGCACCACCATGATGGGCGCGCCCAGCAGTGCCATCCAGCCAGCGGTTTTGGCCGCAACCCGCAGGGGCGGTTTGCCGACCGGCATGTGCGCATTGACCAGCACCGTGAGCAGACCCAATAAGCCAATCAACATGCTGGCCGCAGTGACCAACGACTGCGTGTAAAAAAAGTTGGCCAGCATGCAAAAAAAGCCGAGAAAAAACACCACAAACGCATCACGCTTGGCACGCAGTTCAAGTGTTTTTAGGCTGAGCAACACGGCCAGCATGGTCACGCCTGCATCGCGGCCCAGCAGGGTTTTAAAAGTAAATAGCGTGGCCGCCATGGC
>JANMWH010000034.1:0-6260 GCA_031393945.1 Polaromonas sp.
CTTGAAATCAGGCGCGCCCTGCCACAAAATTTGCTCGCCTTTGGGTAAGGGCTCGGGCAATCCGAAGGCGGGCTCAAACTCGTGTTCGTGCCCGTTGCTTTTAATGTTCACAGAAGCGGCTCCGCACGCGTTGGGTCAGCGTAAAGTGTGCCAGCGCCGTAGTACGAGCTGATTTTTTCTTCTTCCAGCATCGTGACTTGATCCGCGCTTTTGGTGCCCGGCACGTTGGCGAATTGCGCGGCATAAATACTGTGCGCCTTTACGCTGTCGCTTTTGATTCGTGCAAACGGCACTGGCAGCAGTACGCGTTTGCCACTGCCCAAAAGTTCAACTTCAACAAAGCGAAACAGCATCTCGCAGGTATCTACCCACATATCGACCACTTTGCCCGCCACTTTATTGTCTGTGCCTAACACCGGCAAGCCGCGTGGGTCGGTATCGTTTTTAGACACATCAAACCCGTTCAGCACACGCAGTGGGCGAATGATGGGCTGGCCGTGCAGGTCCATGTCAGGCACATCAGCGCGCATGGCGTAGGCACCGGGGCCAACACCAGACGTCATCAGGTCGCCCGTTGGGATGTACGGGTTGCCAATAGACACGCCGTCGCGGCGGGTGTTTTGTGGTGGTTCTGGGCGGTCCAGCTCAGGCACAGTGACTGTGCGGCCATTGGCCAGCTTGTAAGTTTTAGGCGCAGGAATGGGCCAGCCAGTAACAGGAGCCGAGCCGGGACGCCCTTCAGACTCCATGGGGTAGCCTTCGCGGTGGCCTTCAAGAACCAGATAGAAAATAATGCCGGCGAAAAATATCCAGAACAAATACAAAATAATCTGGGCTAAATCGACATAGCCGGTGATGGCGCCTACTTGCATGATGTCTCTCCTTGATGGGCGATAAAAACGGAACGGTTGCTACTGAAAACTAACCGGGCAGATCGGCTAAGCCGAAACGCTCGGGGGCTGAGGGTGCTGACAGGGTGGCTTTTTTAACCAGTGGACCAATCGCTATCAGCGTAATGAAAAGAAGGCAAATTTCTGTGTAATAAACAAAACTGTAGCCTGTGACGGGGGCGGCTAACGCTTGGCCAAGCGAGCCTTGAAGAGCCAAGCTGGACACAAAGTCCCGCGCTACACCTCCAAATAGAATCGACAACCCGGCTGCGGTTGCTTGAACCGCGCCCCAAGCGCCTAACGCCAGCCCGATAAATTCTTTTTTCTCCATGGTCATGGCCGCGGCGAGGGTGCTGACTGAAAAGAGACCAGCGCCAAAACCAATGCAAAAAACGCCAAAGTAGAACAGCCACGTCGCGTTGAGCGGCGCCGCAAAGATGACCGCTGAAAAACCAGGTAAACCGCAAACTACGGCATAACCTGCCAGCCTGAATGGGTCAATGCCGCGTGACAGCTTGCGCGATGCCACGCCGAACGCCACCAGCGACCCACCTGCCAGCAGAGCAGTCAGCATGGTGGTGGCGCTGACGGACAGCTTGAGAATCTCGCCGCCGTAGGGCTCTAAAACAATGTCCTGCATATTGAATGCCGCCGCACCCAGTGCCACCATCGTCAAAAACCTGCGGGCTTGGCCGTTGCTGATAAACCGCTTCCATTCATCCTTGAAAACAGGTACGGGCTGCAATTTGAGGGCCGCGGCTCGTGCGGGATCTCTTGCTTCTTGCTTCCAGAGCGCAATCGCATTCAACACCAGCGTTAGAACTGCATGGCCTTGAACGACCTGAATCATTTTCTTCGGCGTAAAGTCCTGCAGCATCAAACTGAAAGCAAAACTGCTGCCAAGCATTCCAAGTAACAGCATGACGTACATCAGTGCCACCACGCGCGGACGGGTGGGTTCGTCGGCAAGGTCAGTGGCCAGTGCCAAGCCGGCGGTTTGCGATGTTTGCAATCCAATCCCGACCAGTAAAAACGAAAGCCCAGCGATGGCCTGATTCAGCCATATCGGCGTTTGCACTTGTGCCTGCCCCGACAAAATCAAGAGTGCGAAGGGCATAAAGGCCAGTCCGCAAAATTGCAACATGGTGCCGGTCCAGATAAACGGAACGCGCCGCCAGCCAAACGCAGAGCGATGCGTATCGGAGCGAAAACCAGTAACTGTCCTGAACGGCGCAACCAGTAACGGAATGGCCACCATCAGCGCAACTAGCCATGCGGCAACACCCAACTCAACAATCATGACCCGATTTAGCGTGCCCACCATTAACGCAGCAGACATACCGACCGTAACCTGAAACAAAGACAAACGCAGCAAACGGCCCAGCGGCAGCCCGGCGCTTGCTGCATCGGCAAACGGCAGGTACTGCAGCGGGATGTTTCGAACCCCGTTCCTGAAGCTAGGTATTTTCACGACCGGCGCCACTCCATTGCTTGTGACTTATAAAAGCCGCTGGACACGCGCTCATCGCGGGTGTGCTTCCAGCCAGCCAGCGCGGGGCTTGATGCCATCAGTTGCAGTAATTTTTCTTTGGCCATTGGCTCCAGCCAGGGCGCGCGATTGGTGCGCGGCAGCAGGCGCCCGACAGAAATCATTAGCGCCAGCAAGGGAGTGCGTGGCGCAAAAGTAAAAGCAATCGACGTTGACGTGCGTTCAGCCAAGCGCGACAGGGCATCAACAGCGTCTGTGGTTTCGTAGTGAATGATGGAGTCCATCGCAACTACGTGGTCAAACCTGCCGAGCTTGTCGTCCAGCATGTCGCCACTGCGAAAGTCAAGCGAGCCATGCGCGAAAGAGTCAGGCATTCGCTGGCGCGCGAACTCCACCAGCTTGGGCGAAAGATCAATTGCCACCACGTCAGCGCCGCGGCGCGCAGCTTCGACTGCCAGTGCACCCGTGCCGCAACCTGCATCGAGAATGCGGCGGCCCTGCAAGTCGTCTGGTAGCCACGACAGCAATGTCTCTCGCATTTTGGTGCGGCCCGCGCGAACAGTCGTGCGTATACGGCCCACTGGCGCGTCGGACGTCAGCTGCTCCCAAGCCTGCACAGCAGTCCGATCAAAGTAGTCTTCGATCTGGTTGCGTCGGCTGGTGTAGGTCGCGGTGTCCACAGAGTTACTTTCAGTCAAAACCAAGCAGATCAAAAATATCGCGGTCTTTCATGGGCACGGCGTTCAGCGGCTCAGTGCCCAGCCACAGCGAAGCTGCCAGGCGCATGTATTCCTTTTGAACTGCTTCGAGCTCAGGTGAATATTCCATTTCGAACAAGGTACATTTTTTCAAACGACTGCGGCGGATAACGTCCAGGTCAGGGAAATGCGCGGCCAGCTTCAGGCCAATCTGGTTGTTGTATTTGTCAATCTGGTCGGTGTCTTTGCTGCGGTTGGCGATCACCCCGCCCAAACGCACGTTGTAGTTTTTGGCTTTGGCGCCAATGGCCTGCACGATGCGATTCATGGCAAAGATGGAGTCGAAGTCGTTGGCGGTGACGATCAATGCGCGATCAGCGTGCTGCAGTGGAGCCGCAAATCCGCCGCACACTACGTCGCCCAGCACATCAAAAATAACCACATCAGTGTCTTCGAGCAAGTGGTGCTCCTTGAGCAGCTTGACCGTTTGACCCACCACATAACCACCACAGCCCGTGCCAGCGGGCGGGCCACCCGCTTCAACACACATGACGCCGTTGTAGCCCGGGAAAACAAAGTCTTCAACACGCAACTCTTCGGCGTGAAAGTCGACTGATTCCAGCACGTCAATGACGGTCGGCAACATTTTTTTGGTGAGCGTAAATGTGGAGTCGTGTTTGGGGTCACACCCAATTTGCAACACGCGCTTGCCCAGTTTTGAAAATGCCGCAGACAAGTTTGACGATGTCGTGCTTTTGCCAATACCGCCTTTGCCGTAAATGGCAAAGACTTTGGCGTTGCCGATTTTCAGGTTCGGGTCTAGCTGCACTTGCAGGCTTCCCTCGCCGTCAAGTTGAATCTTGGTACGTTCTCCACGGCTTTTGATGCTGGGAAAGGGGACAGTTGTTGTGCTCATGCGGGAGCTCCTTCTTGAGAATCAGTAAATACACCTTCGAGCCGATCTTCCAGCTCTTCGCCCGCAAGCCGCAAGGCTGCAAGCGTCTCTGGACTTGGAGTCCAAAATTGACGATCAGACGCCTCTAGCAGCCGATTGGCTACCCGTGCAGAGGCGGTTGGATTGAGTTTGGCCAAGCGTTCGCGCATGGCGGGGTCAAGCATGAAGGTCTGGCTCAGCTCTTCATAGACCCAAGGCTGCACTTGGCCGGTGGTGGCCGACCAGCCCATTGTGTTGGTGACGTGAACTTCGATTTGCCTGACGCCTTCGTAGCCGTGCTCCAGCATGCCTTCGTACCACTTGGGGTTAAGCATGCGGGTGCGGGTCTCGAGGGCAACCTGTTCTTTCAGCGAGCGCACTGCGCCGTCGCCCTTGGTTTGGTCGCCGATATATACCGGTGGCGTTGCGCCACCTTTGGCGACCTTGACGGCTTGCGTGATGCCGCCAAGCGTGTCGAAATAATTATCAACAGTGGTGACGCCCAGCTCAACTGAGTCAAGATTTTGATAGGTCAATTGAACGTCTGCCAAGGCACTTTTCAGCAGCGCGGTTTGCTGTACGGCGCGTCCGCTGCGGCCATAGGCAAAACCTTTGCGGCGGGTGTACGTTTCAGCCAGCTCGCCCTCATTTGACCAGCGGCTGCTTTCAACCAGGTTGTTCACATTAGAGCCATAGGCGCCCTCGGCATTGCCGTAGACGCGCAGCGAGGCAACTTCAAGTGTGCAGCCATGCTCTTGCTGGTAAGCCAGTGCGTGCTTGCGTATCCAGTTCATTTCAAGCGGCTCGTCAGCAGAGGCGGCAAGAAAAGCAGCTTCTGCCAACAGCTTGATTTGCAGTGGCATCAGGTCGCGGAAAATACCTGACAGCGTGATCACTACATCAACGCGTGGGCGTCCTAATTCGCTTAGCGGAATCAGTGTGGCGCCAGCGATGCGGCCGTAGCTGTCAAAGCGTGGAAGCGTTCCCATCAAAGCCAACGCTTGGGCAATGGGTGCGCCTTCGTTTTTCAGGTTGTCGCTGCCCCACAGCACCATGGCGATGGACTCTGGCAATGCATTGCCGTCGGCCATGTGTCGATCCAGCAAAAGTTGGGCTTGCTTGGCGCCGTCTTTGACAGCGAAGCTGCTCGGGATTCGGAAAGGGTCAAAGCCGTGCATGTTGCGGCCTGTTGGCAGCACGGCCGGGGTGCGCAAAATGTCGCCGCCAGGCGCTGGTCGAATATAACGGCCATCTAACGCCCGCAGCATGGCGCTGACTTCGGTGTCTTTGGCCAGCAACTGGTTGGCGTCAAACATCTCGGTCATCAAAGCGATTGAGGCTTCATTGCGCGGCAGTGACCCAGCCTTTAAAGCCTGCTCTACGCTGTGACCGTCAACCAGGCTGACGATGGCGTCACGTGGCAGTTGCTGGCCATGTGATGCATCGGCCATTGCCAGCAGCATATCGACCCGCTCGCTCGGGCTGGGAGGGCGGCCCGCTACGTGCAGACCGTGGGGAATAAGCGTGTACTCCAGCTCAAGCAGTTGCTCAGACAGCAGTACAACTTTGGCGTCTGCATCGCCGCCCGCATCGGCATTCCAAAATGGCTCGGTGTCGGCAAGGTTTAGCCCGGCTGCTTGGGTTTGCAGCAACAAGGCAATTTCATGGCGGTCAGCCGCTTGTGGCTCCATGGAGCGCCAACGTTCAATCGACGCTTTGAGGTCGTTCAGCCCTTTGTAAAGCCCCGCTTGCGCTACCGGCGGCGTCAAGTAGCTGATCAGCGTAGCGCCCGAACGCCGTTTGGCAATGGCGCCTTCTGACGGGTTATTGGACGCATACAAATAAATGTTGGGCAGGTCGTCTATCAGGCGGTCTGGCCAGCAGCTGCCAGACATTCCGCTTTGCTTGCCCGGCATGAATTCAAGCGCGCCATGCGTGCCGAAGTGCAGCACCGCATTTGCCTTGAAGTCTTCGCGAAGGTAGCGGTAAAAAGCAGAAAATGCGTGCGTAGGTGACAACCCTTTTTCAAACAGCAAGCGCATAGGATCGCCCTCGTAGCCGAACGAGGGTTGCACGGCCACCAGGACATTGCCAAACTGTTTGCCCAGCACCATGATGGCACTGCCGTTGCTTAACTGTTTGCCTGGCGCCGCGCCCCATTGAGCTTCAATCTCAGAGAGCCAGCGCTCGCGCTTAACGTGATCGTCAGTTGCAATCAAGGTGTGTACGTTGGCGTCTGCACCGTGCAG